>CALKMX010000033.1 GCA_938091675.1 uncultured Opitutales bacterium | reverse complement strand
AACGACCGGCGGGTGTGAAATTCATCGGTCACTAAGATCATTCTACGCCAGCCTTCTTGTTGGGCAAAAGCAAGGGCATCCTCCGCTTCATCAAATGTGGAAGTCGCCCCACCGGTAAGAGAGGGGAGCAGTTCCCAGACTGCGTCCAATTCCATCCGCTTGGTAACTGCCCAGGCAAATTGCAAATGACTGAGTTCCAACTGATTAAATTCTTTGTTTTTGGGCTTCTCCTCGGTTACAAACAACCGCTTGGCATAACCATCTTTCCAAAGTCTCAAACACTCGGGTGTTCGGGTTTCCCGATCGCCCGAGAGGCAGATAATCGCATCGGCTCCTGGTCTGGCATCACTCACCGAAAACCATCGGGCGTAAAGCGTTAATGCCTGACTATGAAAGAGGAAAAGGAGGAGCAGTCCTGTAATCACGATTACAGCAAGCCATTTTAATTTCCCCCAAAAACTCACTCCTGAATTTCAAAAATTCCTTCAATTTCCACCATGGCTCCGGCAGGCAGCCCGGGTACCCCGAAGGCACTTCTCGCACCCACCCCATGGTCATCCCCAAGCACTTCCTTTAATAATTCACTGCATCCGTTTATTACCTGCGGGTGCTGGGTAAACCCGCTGGGAGAATTTACCAAGCCGAGCAGTTTGACCACCCGCACAATTTTATCGAGCGAGCCAAGCCCCGCCCGCAAGGTCGCCAGCATATTTAATCCGACTTGCCTGGCGGCATCGTTCCCCTGATCGACCGACTGGTCACTGCCTACCTGCCCAACCATCATGGTGCCATCGTCTAAAAGGGGCAAATGTCCAGATAAATATGCCAGGTTCCCGACCACCATCATAGGCTTGTATAATCCGGCAGCCTGGGGAGCGGGCGGTAAAGTGATTCCTTTTACAACTAGTGTTTCTTCATGACTCATGAGCGGTAAAATGCCCGCATTACCGCCATCTGGGCAAGCGTCAAATCCATGCAATTCCCCGTTGCAAGAAAGAGGCGAAGTTTGTTTGATCTTCCCCATGAACCCATCACATACTTTTTCGAGAAGACATCTGCTCGGAGGCATTGCCCTCGCGGGGATAAGTGGCGCAACCCAAGCCCAGTCTAAATCAGACAGTGCTCCCTCATCTCCCTCCGTCCGTTTACAAAAAGGGATGACCATACTTTTCCAGGGAGACTCCATCACAGATGCCGGACGTCAAAACCGGCAGTCCCCCAAACCAAATGATCAGCAATCGATGGGCAATGGTTATGCCAGCATGGCTGCATCAGCCCTTCTGACCAGCCAGCCCGATTTACACCTTTCTATTTACAACCGGGGAATTTCTGGGAACAAGGTACACCAACTGGACGCCCGTTGGCAGAGTGATTGCCTGGATCACCAGCCCGATATTCTGAGTATCCTGATTGGGGTTAATGATATCTGGCACGGTTTACAGGGGCGTTACCAAGGAACCGTTCAAACCTACGAAGATGATTTCATGGCTCTGCTCGAAAGAACCCGCAAGGCCCTGCCCAAGGTGCAACTGGTCATTTGCGAACCCTTTGTCTTAAAGTGTGGTGCGGTGAATCAAAAATGGTTTCCCGAATTCGACCACTACCGGGCATCAGCCCGCAAGGTGGCCAATAAGTATTCGGCAAGCTTTGTGCCCTTCCAGGAAATGTTTGATCAAGCCGTCACCTATGCACCCCCCCAGCACTGGGCCGGAGATGGGGTTCACCCCAGCCCGCATGGAGCCGCACTGATGGCTGATTTTTGGCTGCAGGCGGTGCGCGGATAATCCTCCCTTCATCACTTTGATTAAACCAAGCCGGATGGATCAAAAGGTTGTCACATTTTATCGCTTTGCCGAGTTTCCCGAGCATCCGGAGTGGAAGCCTGTACTGGAAAAGCTGGGTGAAAAAGAGGGGGTTACCGGCACCCTGATTTTGGCCAATGAGGGAATCAATGCCACTCTTTCCGGTAATGCGGAAGGATTGGACCGCTTTGTCCACCACATCTCTGCAGATGAGCGGTTTGCCGATCTCCCCATTCGTTCGATGGTTACACCCCGGCAAACTTTTTACCGTCTCCGGGTGCTCATCCGGCCGGAAATTGTCACCCTGGGAGATCCTGCGATCCTGCCATCCAATGGTTCCGGCCAATACATCGATCCGGCAGACTGGAATGATCTGATTTCTGACCCGGAGGTGGAAGTAATTGATGTGCGCAACGATTATGAGGTGGAAATCGGAACCTTTGAGGGAGCGGTCAATCCGAACACAAAAACTTTCGGGGAATGGGCAAATTTTGTCGACCAGAGATGGGGACAAAACCGAAAGAAAAAAGTGGCAATGTTTTGCACCGGGGGGATTCGCTGCGAAAAGGCGTCCGCCCATTTGGTGCAAAATGGTTTCAGTGAAGTTTACCACCTGAAGGGCGGCATCCTCAACTACCTCGAAAACATTGATCCAAAGAAAAGTAAATGGAATGGGGAATGTTTTGTTTTTGATCACCGGGTATCCGTAACTCATGGACTGGCCGATGGGGAAACCAGGCTTTGCTTTTCGTGCAGATGGCCCCTGGCGGAAGATGACTACAAATCTCCCGACTTCGAGGAGGGGGTATCCTGCCCAAGGTGTGCACCCAAGTTAACCCCGAAAAGGAGAGAAGGGTTACGGGAACGGCAAAGGCAAATGGCCCTTGCCCGAAAACGAAACACCAAGCATATAGGTAAAAAAATGCCAAATCGAAGCACCCGTACTGACCCATCTTGCACAGGTAAGGAAGATACAGTATAGTAGAATATTCATTTGTTGTGATTAAAAAAGAGGAGGAAGAGAATCGCCTAAAGCAGGAAAAAACCGATGAGGTCCTTCCCCGTGCTTGGAAAAGCGGATCCCTGAAATATGATGAGCTAAAACCTTTAAGTGAAGGGGGCACGGCCAAGTTATTCATGACCGAGGACCTAAACCTCCACCGCAAGGTTGCGTACAAGAGTCTGCATCAAGACCTGCAGGACTCCGATATTGAGACCCAGCGCTTCGTTCGGGAAGCTCGGGTAACTGCAAATATTCAACACCCTGGCACCGTCCCGGTTTATGAACTCGGCCGGGATCGAGCAGGACAGTTATTTTTCACCATGAAACGGGTTTACGGGCAAGACCTCCGTCAAATCCTGCTCGATTTAAAACACGAGGTACCAGACGCTGTGGAAAAATTCCCCCTTCCCCGCCTCCTCGATATTCTTATCCAGGTGAGCCAGACCATTGCCTATGCCCATGACATTGGAGTGGTCCACAGAGACTTAAAGCCAGCCAATATAATAGTTGGGAAATTTGGCGAGGTTTATGTACTGGATTGGGGATTGGCCAAGGTTTTGGGAGGAAAGAGTTTGGCCAGGGAAATTGGGGAAGTGGAGTCATCCACCGACCTCAGCCTTACCCGAAGCGGCATTCATTACGGCACACCCTTGTACATGACCCCGGAAATCGCCAGGGGCCTCAGTGATTTGGATGAAAAATCGGATGTGTTTGCCCTGGGCATTCTCCTTTTTGAGATGCTCACCCTTCAGCCATTTTTACAGGGTGAAGACATTACTGAAATTAAGAGAAAACTACTGGAAGAACCTTACCGTTTGCCCAGAGATGTTGCTCCCGAGCGTAAAATCCCCAGGGATTTAGAGGCTATTTGCATGAAAGCACTCCACCGCTCACGCGGTCTTCGTTTTTCCAATGCCACCTCTTTTCTGGATGACTTACAAAGATACAGGCACGGAGAGGAAGTATCCGTGTACTGGTATTCCGGATGGGAACGCTTTACCCGGTGGAACAACCAAAACGCCTACCTGATTATTTCCGTTTTGTCCGCCTTGGCAGGTGCGGGGGTTTACGCATTATTTTCTTGAATTAATTACTCAGGGAACAGGCTACCCTTCCCCACTTTTTTGACCCGGCAATCCTTGCAAACACAACTATTACCATGATCATTTTCCGGTGTCTTGATAGAACCCGGGGAGGTGGATTTGAGGAAATCCTCCCCTTTTTGTGGCATCATCGCTTTGCTCTTAATAACAGTAGCGGAAGATTGTTCGCGGGAAAGCCCCGTGGAGCTTGGGGGAAGGCTATTATTAGGAACGGGCTGTAATGCCCCCCCGGCTCTTTGGTTAACTGAGCTGTTAGTTACTTTTTTTTTTCGTATGGATTCTTGACCGAGTTGCCCATCGAATTCATATGCCGGGCATAAACCGGAGATAGTGCCTCCACCAAGGTTGTGTTTTCTATTTTTACCGTAGCCAGGAGCTTATCGCTGTTCAATTGGGCGACTACGAGATATCCTTTGGCAGAGGGATGAAAACGGGTGGCCCGGAGCTTGCCTCCGGGGGGGACCGGGACCTGAACCTGCTGGGAACGGTCCATCAACGTGACAGGCTGCTCGGCCACTTCAATCTCGGCAGGAAAAGCCAGGGTGGAGTATTTATGAGCCCAGGCAAGCACATCCTGAATGTAAGATTGGCTGACCTTGGGAGCTCCCGAGTCCTCCTGTGCCACTTCAACCGGCCGGGCTCGTTGGGCACGCACAATATCATCCTTTGCTTTGCTCAGCTCCCGTTCCAGGCTCCTGACTTCATCTTTCAAGTCATCCATCTCTTGGGAGGAATCTGCGATCTCTTTTTTAAGAGATTCTTTATCCTGCCGGAGCGAATTGGTTTCTTCGACCATTTCGGCATTTTCACCCTCTAATTGTTTTTTGAGCTGTAAATAAAAAGATTCATTCTTTTCAAGCTTCTCCACTTTCTTGGCTAGGGTCTCCGCCCTTTCCGCAATGGAATCGTCTATCGAAATAAATAACCCGACCATGCCCAGCGTACTTAAACCGGCCAAAGCAAAGGCAACCAGGGTCAGGGGGCTTATTCCAGATTTTTTTACCGCACTGCCCTTAAATGCATTTTGCATATTCGAGACCTTGCTTTGCATTTGCTTGAGGGCATCTGATTTCTTTTGGTCCGCATCCGAAGCAGATTGCAGGTGCATGAGGGACTCCTGTAGGTCCCGTCCCATATCAAGAACCTTGCGGTTGCCCTCAACCAGTCGTCCAGAAAGTATGCTGGCCACATTCAGGCAAAGCTGACCGCCGGCAAAGCCATTCTCACCGATAAATTCTAGCAGGCGTTCATGATTCATCCGCCAGAGGATGCACTCCCCAACTGCCTGCACTGTAGCGGAAGCCACGCCCCCACTCAAAAATGCCATTTCGCCAAACGCAGCTCCCTGCCCCAGGGAAGCAATTTGCTGGTTTCTTCCCTGCTCGTCAGCCTTGTATATGCCGACCTGTCCACTTACCACCATGTAGAGGTGTTGCTGCTCATGCCCATCGGAAACCAGTACCTCATCCCGGGCAAGCACCCACTCCCCTCCAAATTTGAGGGCAGACATTTCCTGCTCGCCTATGTTGGCACACAAGCCTTCGGCGGGTAGATCATAACCCGCCTCTTCAACATCTTCTCGGTAGAGCAGTTTCATCCTGAAGCCGAATCTAGTTAGAATGAGCAGGTGAGGGCAAGGAAAGAAAAACCCTTATGCACGTATGGAAATTGTCATCCATGGCAGCACTTCCCATGTTTTTTTAATCTCCAATAATTGTACGGCCACGCCGCCAAAAAACCCGCCCCTAGAGTAAACGGTAAGATTGCCGGGGTGATGGCTGGAGCCCCCATCATTCCATAATCGGCAAGATTCATGGCTATTTCCATGAGTAGCATCGATACCATGCTCATTCCCAGGGCAGTACGAAAGGCTTCTTTGGGACCAACCTGTTTCCACAAAATAACCGTTTCCAAAAGTACGCTGGTGCAAATACCCGCAGTCATTGCCAAGCCCCAAACCATTGCCCATAATTCCTGAGGGATTGGGGCCGGGCTGTATGCATACTGGAAACCAGCAATTGTTCCCAAATCTCCTAAAGCACAGCCCAAAAGACACCAGGAAGTATTTTTTGCGGAACGCCGGATGATCATAAATAGAACGGAAGATTTCAGGCAACCTTGAGCCTGCTTTGCTCCAGTGCCTTTTCAATCTGCTCAAGGATCGCACTTACCACAGGAACCACCACTGAGTTGCCAAATTGCTTGTAGGAAACATTGGCTTTTTCGTGCAAGATAAAGGTCTCCGGAAAGCCCATCAATCTACGGCACTCAATCGGATGGAGGCGGCGTATCCGCTCCCCGATCAGGTACATCCCAGTCTTGGCACCTATCCCGCCCCCAAAAGCAGAAAGGGTAATGGCATGGCCTTTCGGGCTGTAAACCCGTTCACCCTGCCCGCCCTTGCCCACAGTCCCTACCCGGACAGGCTTGTTTTGCCGGATCACAGGCAGGCATTCTTTCAGGCACACGTCATCCCGAGAGAGCCATAAATCATGCAACCGCGGATCGCACTCAGGCAAAAGGATGTCCTCCAGTGCGACTTGTAGGTGACTCGGCTCGGGAAAAGAAAATTTGCCGATATTTAAATTCTTTTGGAAACAAACAAAAAACAAACGCTCCCTGCTTTGAGGTATCCCAAAATCAGATGAATTCAGGGTTTGGTGGTATACCTGATATCCAGCCCTGCTCAAAAGATCCAGGGTTGCCTTCATCGTCCGCCCACCGTCGTGGGAGAGGTAATTACGCACATTTTCCAACAGTAAAACATTTGGCTGGCGAATCTGAGCGACCCGCAAAATTTGGTGAAGCAAGGTACCCCGGGCATCCATAAAACCGAGTTGATTCCCCGATATACTAAAGGGCTGACAGGGAAAACCGCCGCAAAGAAAATCATGCTCAGGGATTTGAGGTTCCGATAATTCACTGATATCTCCAAACGGGGCATCGCCGTAGTTTTGCTGATACACAACCTGAGCATCCCTGTCCCAGTCTGAGGAGAGAACACACTGGTGCCCGCGGCCTTCGAGGGCTTGGCGGAACCCTCCAATCCCGCAAAATAAATCAATGAACCTGAACTTCCCTCCCACTTGCAATCTTTCCCTTGTTTGCTGCTGGTCAGAGATTTTCAAACATCACAAATTTCAACGGCCTGCCGCAATCCCGCAAGCGGATCCCCGGTCGGAATAAATTCCTGCCCCACAAAGCCTTGGTACTTTATATCCAGCAAGGCTTGCATAATGGGTGGATAATTGAGTTCCTGTTCCTGGTTGAGCTCGCCTCGTCCGGGATTGCCCGCGGTGTGCACATGGCCGATCATATCCCCGCATTGTTTGATTCGTTGAATAACATCCCCATCCATCACCTGCACATGGTAAATATCAAAGAGCAATTTTACCCGGGGTGAGCCCACAGAGTTTAGAATTTCCATACAGTAATCAATGTGATCGCCCTGATAACCCGGGTGTCCCTTGTCCGGGTGGTCACCTACCCGGCTATTGAGCATTTCCAGGCAAACATTGACCCCTTTTTTCTCGGCATTTCCAGCCACTTTTTTAAACCCTTCAATGCAGTTGCGGGCACCATCTTCGGGTGAAAAGTTTTCGGAAAAACCGGTAAATGCGATGACATTGGGGCATCCAAAATCAGCAGATTCATCGATGGCTTTTTGGGTAACCTCGATTAACCACGGGTGATATTCAGGGTTATTGAAACCTTTGATAAAGGGTTTGCCTTCCACCGCGATGGGAGAAATCGCACAGGTCAACCCATACTCTTGTAAAACCGGCCAATGATTGGAAGATACCAACTCCACACTCTCACAGCCCAGACCTTTCGCATGCTGACAGGTTTCCCTAATTGACCAGTGCTTGGCATAGCACCAGGAAACCACGGACTGCCGGATGTTTCCCTTTCTTATTCCCGCTTGGCCAGGCTGACTGGCACACCCAACCATTGCACCACCAGCCAATGTGCCCACACTGGCCAGACCGGCAACTCCCCCTTTAATCAACCCACGCCGCGATATTTTTTTATAAGGATCTGAATTCATTTGAAATTGGTTTTATTTGAAACTGACCATTGATTTGTACCGGAGAAATGCATGAAGTTTTTGGATTAACGTTTCCAGAATACCATCGATAACAAAAGCCCGGCAAAGGCACCCGCGGCATCAAAAGCGGCATCCCAAACATCAGGGTTTCGCGAACGGTCAAGCCAGTCCTGCCAGCATTCATCTGCGATCCCAAAACAACAACAAAAAGCAAAGATAGCCCAGGGGAAACCAGAGGCGTGCCGGCCGAATGCCCCCCAGCCCAAAACCCCCATCAGGGCATACTCTCCAAAATGGAGAGCTTGATCGGGGATGGAGAGTGCCTGCTCGGGCAGCTCACCTGAAGAAAGGCTCGATAGGTAAAGCACCAAGCCGCAATAAGCCACAAATCCAATTCTCCACTTCATCATAGGTTTATGTTTTTTAGTATGATGGATACTTGATCAAGTCTTGAAATTTAAAAAAGAGAAACAACCAGGCGAGGTTGCTAGAATTTAACCCGACCAGATTGGGCAGACTTGACAACCCAAGGTACCCAACCCAACTTGAAGGCGTGGAACCAATTATTTATGGACTGGCAGGACTAGGTCTGGGATTGACTGTTTTTTGTGCCTTTATCATTTGGCAAAAGCAGGCAGGCAAATTTGCACAGAACCAAGCAGATGAGAACCTGCGTCAAAAAGAGCAGGAACTTCATTCCCTTTCCCGGGAACTGCAATTGCTCAAAGAGCAAGCCATACGGGCAGAAAAACAGGAAGATGAACTTCGGGAAAAATTGCTCAAATCAGAAACAGAGGGTGCCCGACAAATTGCCGAAAAAACAGAGCTCGAAAGAAGGCTGAAGGAACAGGCAAGCGAGCAGATGGAAACGGCCAAGCAAATGCAGGAAAAATTCGAAAACCTCGCAAACCGAATTTTTGATCAAAAGTCTGCCAAGTTTTCAGAGGTGAATCAGGAAAAATTAAAAACCATCCTGCAACCCCTCGATAAAGACATTCGTGAATTCCGCAAGAAAGTCGAAGACCTGCATGAAAAGGATGCTCACCGCCATGTTGCCCTCCGGGAATTTGTGTCTGGGCTCCAGCAGGCACAATCTCAACTAAGCGAGGATGCACGCAACCTCACCCGTGCACTCAAGGGCGATTCTAAAAAACAGGGAGACTGGGGAGAGTTTATTCTCGAGCGTGCCCTGGAAGCATCCGGACTTACCAAAGACCAGGAATTTTCCATGCAATCAAGCTTTGATGGCAAGCGTCCGGATGCGATCATTCATCTTCCGGGAAACCGTCAACTAATCATCGATGCCAAGGTATCTCTGACTGCATATGAAAGATCCATTTCTGCAGAAACAGATGAGGAACGGAAGCAGGCACTCAAGGAGCATCTCCAATCCGTCCGCAAACATATTGATGAGCTATCCGCCAAAGACTATTCCTCGATTGAAGAGCTAACCTGCCCGGACTTTACCCTTCTGTTTATTCCGGTTGAGCCCGCATTTGGGGCTGCCCTGGCTGAGGATTCAGAGCTCTATCAATATGCCTTTGACCGGAAAATTGCCCTGATCACCGCATCCACTCTCATGGCAACCATCAAGACGGTGGCCAACCTTTGGAAACTCGAAAAACAAAACAAGCATGCCCAGGACATTGCCAAACGGGCAGGGCTGCTCTTTGATAAATTCACCGGTTTTGTGGGCAACCTTGAAGAAGTTGGCAAATCGCTCCACAAAGCAGTCGGTGCCCATGAGCGTGCAGTTGGCCAGTTAACCACCGGCCCGGGCAATTTGATTGGTCAGGCCGAAAAACTTAAGGCAATGGGAATTCGGACCAAAAAGGACATCCCCCCTTCCTTTGCGCAGGACAAAGAACAGTCCGAACTTTCATTCTCCTCCGATGGGCAGGACGGGGAAGACCTTCAGTCCGCCTGACCGCAATGGTTCCCGCCACCAACACCTATGAGCAACGATAAGTTTTGATGAGTGGTTCCCTCCATATTGCCTGGGTTCTGCTTCTCGTAAGTACTGGACTGACCACCCTTTTGGGGGAGCAGAAAGAAGTTGATCCCTTTGCTCAACTCGCGGCCAAGGTCAAACCCTCCGTCGTAACCATCTCAAGTGCCGACCGTGGAGGTGGTCCATGGGGAGTGGGTACCGGCTTTGTGGTTGGAAAAGATGGCATAATTGCCACTAATTTTCATGTCATTGGGGAGCACCGTGAATTCACCGTGGAATTGGCTGATGGAAAAATTTGTCAGCCCACCGAAATCCTCGCCATCGACCGCAGCCGAGACCTCGCTTTATTTCGGATCGATCAATCGGAACTCCCCCCCCTGCCCCTGGGCAATTCCGATTTAATTGAGCCCGGACAGACGGTTCTCTCCATTGGGAATCCTCTGGGATATGGACTTAGCGTTAGCCAGGGAGTGATCGCCGCGGTTCGGGAACTAGAATTTGGCGATGGCCGACCTATGGTGCAGGTGGCCATACCTATTGAAGCAGGGAGCAGTGGGAGCCCAGTGGTCAACCGCTCGGGCGAAGTGATTGCCTTGCTCACCATAAAATCAGGCGGTGCGATGGGCTTTGGGGTGCCCTCCCAGTCATTATCCGCATTGCTCGAAGAGATCCAACCCCTGCCCATTGAGCAGTGGCTCCAGATAGGAATGCTCGATCAGGAAGAATGGCTCCGTCCCATGGGGGGGAACTGGAGACAACGGGCGGGAATTATCTCTGCGACCGGGATGGGCCAAGGATTTGGGGGCCGCATGATTTGCCTGGCCCGGAATTCATTCCTCTCCCCCCCCTATGATTTGGAGGTGGAAGTCCGCCTCGAACATGAGAGCGGTGCCGCCGGGTTGGTCTTTGGGGCAGATGGCGAGGACCGCCACTTGGGATTTTATGCGACCAATGGCTCCCTCCGGCTGACTTGTTTTAATGGCCCAAAAGTTTTTGACTGGAATATCATGGAGACCAAATCCTCCCCGCACTATCTCCCGGGAGCCTGGAATTTACTAAGCGTTCGCTTTGAACAAGGCGGACAAATACGCTGCCAAATAAACGGGCATGAAATCATTAGTGCCATCGATTTCACTTTTAAGAATGGCTGGGTGGGATTTTGCAAATTCCGGGAGCCCGGAGCAGAATTTAGAAACTTACGAATCTCCCCAAGGATCTCACCGGGAGCCATTTCTCCCGAAATTCGGGAACAGGCCTACGAACTATCAGAGACCCTGACCCTGCAGGAAAACATTTCAGGCAAGGAACTCAAGCAACTTGCCCAGCTGGATCATTCAGTCCATCAAGCACTGATCGACCGGGCAGTGGAGCTGGAAAAGGCTAGCCAAAGGCTTCGGGAATCTGCGGAGCAAGTCAGGATCGCCCAGATTCTTAATGAACTGGCAAATCTGCTTAACACCGAGGAAAGCCAGGAGGCTGGAATTCTCCTTCAATCCGCACTGCTGATTGCCCGGCTGGACAATCCAGACTTCCACCCTGCCCATTACCTCAAACGGGTGGACCGCATGGCAAAACTGATTGCAGAAAAGATTCCCCCAACCGCGACCCAGAAAGAAAAACTTGATATTTTAATGGACCAGATGTTTGTACAGTACGGATATCATGGAAGCGGTATGGATTTTCATAACCGGGCCAATAGTTACATCAACGAAGTAATTGATGACCGGGAAGGTCTGCCCATCACCCTTTCTTTACTGCTTATGGAGTTGGGAAGAAGAATCGATCTTCCCATCTCAGGGCTTGCCACGCCGGGGCATTTTCTTGCCTTGTTCAGGGAAGAGGGGCAGCCCATTGAAAACTCCATCCTCATCGATGCTTTTGGCGGACAAATCATCTCCCGGGAACAAGCCAATAAGCTCACCCATTCTGACCTCACCAACGAAGATTTTCTGCCCGCTTCTGAAAGAGAGATTATCTCACGGATCCTTCGCAATTTGCTCAGGTCTGCGGATTGGGACCGCGATTTGCCCGCATCCTTACGCTACCTTAACGCCCTCGTTGCCATTGATCCAAATGATCAATACCACCGTACCCTCAGGGCAATGACATTTTATGGCGAGGGCATGTTTGAGGATGCTCTTTCCGATATAACTTTCCTGATTGAACAATTTCCCCACAACCATGCAAACGAGGCTCTCCTGGAGATGCAAAGACGGTTAAACCTGCCCCATCGATAACTGTATTTCGACCATCAAGTGGATTTTGCTCATACCACCACATCTCCCCATCCCATTTTCCTCAAAGCCTCACGCACCTCTACCAGGTCTTCGTCTTCCATTGCCATTAACTTGTATTTCGCATCCCTTTTGGCCGCTTCTTTCAGAAAGTCGATACACTCCCCCAGGCTCCCCAACTTACAGGCATAACAAGCCAGATTATAGCGGATCATAGGATCTCCATAATGGTGCACCAAACCTTCGAGCAGAATTTTTCTCGCCTGCTCGATCGATCGATAACGCCTCGTCGCATAGGCATCGGCGATCCACCATTCGGCATCATCAGGAAATTCCATACGCAATCCGTGGGCAACCTCACACATTTCCTTCCAGGACTCCTGGTGCTGAAAAATCTCCACGAGCATTGCCCGTTTTTGTTTACCCCAGGGAAGTTCATCGGGCATCATTGATAATTCAATCTTTGCCTGTTCCCACATCTCCAACAGTAAATAACCGGTGGCCCGCGACGCATGTACTTTGGGGTGCAAGGGATGGGGACGGCTACCGGCTGAATCCTCGTTCACTCAAAGAACTTTCACTTGCTGGTTCTCATTGGTCACTGCCTCGACTGTTTGATCTGGCCCAGATTGAGGCCAATAAACTTCCCATCATGCAATGCAGGATTGCACTCATTGCACAAGGGGTTGGTGCCAGAGACATCCCCGGAAAATGCTTGGTTGCCAGGGCTGCCCCCAAGCCGGAATTTTGCATTCCCACCTCGATCGATAATGTGCGGCACTCCTGGGTTTGCCGGCCAAACAAATACCCACCGAGGTAACCGAGGAAGAAACCACCCAGATGCAACAGACCTGTAGCTACCAAAAGGATCCATCCATTCTCAAAAATCGTGTCCCTCTTTGCCGCAAGAATGTATCCAACGATCAACAAAATAAACAACACTGAAACAAGGGGTGAAAAGGCTGCCACGCTTCTAGCTGATTGGGGATACCAATGGTTCCAACTTGCCCCAAGCACCACAGGCATTATCACAATCAGCAGAATGCTCTTGAGCATCGACCAGGGCTCGATGGGCACATAATGGCCGGCGTAGAAATAGGTGAGCCAAGGGGTAAGCAATACTGCGGCCAAGGTCGAACAAAGGGTAAGACTGACAGACAGTGCCACCCGCCCCTTGGCCAAAAATACCACTACATTGGATGCCGTACCGCCAGGGCAACAGGCAACCAGAATCAAGCCAACCGCTAACTCCGTGGGCAAATCCAATATCCAGGACAGCAAGGCACTCCATGCAGGCATAATTAAAAACTGCAAGCTTACCCCCAAAGCAAGGATTCTTGGCTCTTTAAAGATTTTGGTGAAATCTTCCGGACTAAGGTTCATCCCCATTCCCAGCATGATCAATCCAAGCCCCCAGGCAATTGCCTCGGACCCGTACCAAAGAAACAAATCGGGCTGGTAAAGGGCAAGGCAGGCCACCAGCACCGACCAGACCGGGAAACCAGCCGTGAGAAAAAGAGAAGTCTTCCCCAGGCTCAAGAGTCAGTTAATTTTCGAGTTCCCAGAATTCCACTTCTCCCCACTGGTGCCCCCAGCCCTGAAAATGTGGCTTGAGTTGAAAATACCTGGCCCGGACAGCCCCCAGATCCATCTCCACCCAGGTTCCTTTTTCGGTCAAAGTAACAATTTCTCCATATTCATTAAATGGGTGAAAAGTACTCCCGTCCATGCTTACCTCCACTTCAATACTTTTTAGTTCATCCTCTCGTGCAAATGCCTGAAAGTATACCCGAATCGCCCCAATGCGTTTTTTCTCTCCAAGATCAAAAGTAATCACAGGGTCTTTTTGGTACCAGGCAGTCCATTGCGACCGCCAACCATCTTTGGGTAATTTTCCGTCCAATAAACAATCAACACCAAAGCGGACAGCATCCATCGTCGCTTCAACACTCGAGGTAACGGCATTTACCTTACAAATTTTTAACGCTCTGCTGGAATCCGGCGCCGAAGAAGCCTGCCCATAACCATAATTCCCAAAGCACAGGCTTGAAAGCAGGAGTAATGACAAAGAGATTGGATTTACCATTGAGTTGTTTTCTAAACTCTCGATCCCTGAGGCAAGCGTTATACCATATAAAAATATTTTAATATAGCACCTGAGTGTTAGAATCTTATGTCTCTAGCACTGCTCAAGTGGTACGCACATCGTAGGATAATTTCCCGTGCCATAAAGTGGTTCCTGCCCGACAGATAAAAACAATTGCCCTCTGAGCACTTTTGGCATCCTGCTAAATTGCTTGTAGCCAAAGATAATTTAAGTACTTTTCAGTTGTAATGTACCGACTGCTCTCATTCCTGCTCGCCCTAACGGTTGTATTTGCTGTTTGCCCACAGTCCGAGGCACAGATTCATCCGAAAGAAGCATTGGGCAGGAAGTTATTTGATTCATTCAGGCAAAACAAATTCAGTGATTTTTACCTTCGTTCCATTTTTTCCCTGGAGGAGGAACAGTTCAGGGAACTGTTGTTTGGGATTGAAAATTATGAACTTAGGCAAAACTTAAGCCAGTTCTATACCTTGGACTTTCCTGCCAGTGCAAAAACAGACCAGGATAAATGGAAAATTGTGTTTGCCCACACCTGGAGAGATCAGTGGCGCCACATTGCCCATCAATCCCCTAAAATGGTCCAGCGGGATGCCTTTGACCCCATTCTGCGGGAGGCAAAAGGATATGGAATTCAGTGGGAAACCACCCGCCTGCTTGCGATTGAAGCCCTCTTGAATGTCAGGTGGAAGAATGATCGGTTTGAAGTTACGCGTGACAGAATGATCGATCAAAACTCGACCGATCCCAATACCCTGTTTTGGGACCGAAAATTGTCTTACCGTTTACAGCTCGATCTCTCGACTCATGGAAATGCATTCATGATCGGATATTCCCCAGAGGATTCTGAAAAAGTGTATAACCAAAATATCGTTGGAAATGGATCGGGGCAGGCTGATATCCTCGTTCGTTTTGACACTCCCTTCCCCGACCGCTTGTATTATTTCTGTCCTGACGAACCCGGAGCCGGTGGGCAAATTTTGATCAAAGATTTTGAGGAGTCCAGCAAACCGAATCAACGAACAGACATTTTGCTTACTTTTTC
>CALKMX010000032.1 GCA_938091675.1 uncultured Opitutales bacterium | reverse complement strand
TGAGCACAGCTTTCACCTCTTCCCCCAGTCGGCTCAATCCGATCGTGGCATTGAGCTCATTGCGGACATCTGCTCCAAGATCTACCAATGCAATGGTGCGGTTTAAATCCGCACGCACATCCTCGGGCAACATCTCCCGCGTAATTACCAAAACCTCATCTAATTTCGCCTGCACATCCGCTGACAAACGGGCACGGTCAATGGTGCGGTTCAGATCCGCCAGGATATCTCCGGCGAGCATGGCCTTGCTGATCGTACGGTTGAGCATAGCTTTCACCTCTTCCCCCAGTCGGCTCAATCCGATCGTGGCATTGAGCTCATTGCGGACATCTGCTCCAAGATCTACCAATGCAATGGTGCGGTTTAAATCCGCAAGCACATCCTCGGGCAACATCTCCCGCGTAATTACCAAGACCTCATCTAATTTTGCCTGCACATCCGCTGACAAACGGGCACGGTCAATGGTGCGGTTCAGATCGGCCAGGATATCTTCGGCGAGCATGGAGCGAGATACCTGACTGGGGGATACCCCCTCGGCAATCGAGGCATGATCGGCATGGCGGGCATGATCCGAAACCAGGGAGTAAGGAGTGGCTGTGATCGACTGATCAGGTTGCAGTAGGCGCAGACCCGCACCGTCTAGCAGGTCCACCGAAACGCGGAGGAGTAAATGATCGTGCTCTAAAAATAATTCAGAAGGTAAAGGCTGCATACCCTGCCCGCCCAGCAAAACGATATACCTGCCATTGGTCACAAAGTTCTCGATGGTGGCATTTTCTTCCAAGGCATGCTTCCAGTGAACCTGCCCTTCCTCATCAATAATCGAAAAGGTAAATTTTGCGGCACCCTGAAAATTGATGCCTTCCACCGCGATCTTGCCGGTGAAAGCAACCGGAACGGAGGCATGGGAAATGTAGCTGGTCAGAAAACATAGAAGCGTGGGAAATAGGAGGGCATTAATTTTCATGACTAGTCGGGATTTAAAACTCCAATTCTCTTACGAATTATTGGAGCGATTGTTGGTAAAAGATGTTAGGTGGAAGGGCTGGCTCTGGCCAATCCCTCCTCAATTTTCAATTTCGGGGAACGCAAAGGAAATTCTATCTTTGCAGAATAAAGCCAAGTAGAATCTCGATCGTTGGGGGATCGGGAAGTTGAAACCCCGGTCCTTTCGTTCGCTAATACACGGTCTTCTTTACCAGATAAATGGAATGACTCTGCCCCTGGAGGAGTTGCCCAAAAAGAATTTTGCAGGGTCTGTCTGCTGGCTTCAACAGCGAGGGCATCGTTGTATCTATCATTTGCACAAGACAGATAAAAAAATTGACTGGGAGCAAGAAGTAATGAGCTTAAGGAAAACAAATTACTTATCTTAAAGACAGTCGACATTATGTAAGTAACAAGGCCAACAATTTTTTGTCAATCCCTAAACTTTTTTGCAATTTTAATTACTTTTCTTTCTACCTTCGTGCAAGGCGACAATGGAGAAGGTAAGAGCATGATCAGACACTTCGAAGAAACCGGAATGTTCCACCTCTTTGACCAGTCCGGTCCGGTTGGGGAAACCGGCAATACTGGTACCAAGGTAGAGGTAGGCATCGCGGTCGCCGGTTAGCCAGCGGGCAACCCAGGGCAGGATGCCCCGGAGGTAAAAATAATAAAATGGACGGAACCACAGGTAGGGCTGGCTAAACTCAAGAATGATCAACCGGCCACCGGGGCGCAGCACCCGGTGCATCTCCGCCAATCCTTTTGCCCGGTCGGCAAGGTTGCGCAAGCCAAAGGCAATGGTGATTAAGTCAAAACTGGCATCCTCAAAGGGAAGAGCCAGGCAATCGCCGTGGAGAAACTGGTTGGTATGGTCCTCCAAGCCACGAAGGGAGCGTTTTTTGCGGGCCTGTTCGAGCATGGGTTCACAAAAGTCCAGCCCAGTCAGGTTAACCTCATTCCCCAGGCCCTGTCGCAGGGCAAAGAGCACATCCCCGCTACCGGTGGCAAGGTCAAGCACATCTTGCGGATGACTTTGGCTGGCAAGCTTTACCAGGCGGTGGCGCCAGTAGTAGTCAACCCCGCCGGAAAGCCAGTGGTTTGCCAGATCATAGCGTTTGGCCACGCTGGAAAAGGTGGCCTCGACCGCAGCGGGATCGGGCCCGCTCACTCTTTATTTTCGGAGTTGGAAAAACTCTCCACCACCCAGCGGGAAAGCTCTTTATCCGGGTCCTCAATCACTTTTTTTTCGATCACAAAATAATTTCTTCCGGTACGTTGGGAAATAATTTTTAAACCGTGTTCAAAGTCCTTGAATTTTTTCTCACACAGGGCAAGGACGGAACGGTTTTGCTCGAGGGACTCCTTGACCACTGCAACCTTGGCTGCTTTACGGAACCTAAGTTCCAGACCATGTTCGCGTTTGAATGAGTCCACAAAGCGGTCCACATCCTCGAGGAGGTTTTCATCGAGTAGGTCCTGGTTGTCTTCAAGTAAGGCAACGAGGGCCTCGGAGGGTTGCCTGACTGTCTGGGCATCGACGGAAAACTTGCGAATGGATGTCGAAGGAAGTTCGAACTTAAAATCCCGGAAGATCCGCTCAAGGATGGTGACCAGGCCGCGGGCTCCGGTCTTTTCCTTGGAGGCAAGCTTGGCGACTTCATGGATGGCAGGATTGCCCATATCAAACTTTATCCCGTAGCCCTCGAAGTCCCTACGGTATTGGTCCAAAGCATTGCCCTCAGAAGAGAGTAGGATATCGGCAAGGTCAGACTCGGTCAGTTCATCACAGGCGACCCGTACCGGTAACCGGCCGACAAATTCTGGCTCAAATCCATATTTAATAAAATCCTGGGTCTCCGCCTTGTTGAGAAAATTGACCCCACTCCCGGACATTTCCTGCTCCTCCGATGATCCAAACCCAATGCGGTTAAGATCGAGCCGTTTGCGAATGCTCTCGGCCAGCTGATCAAATGCCCCACTGACAATGAATAAAATATTCTTGGTAGATATGGTGGGCTTCTTGGGTTTTCCCCCTTTTTGCATTTCCATAAATGCCTTCATCTGGCCCATCATGTCCTGAGCGGAGTGAAGGTTTACCTCAGTCTCCTCCATCAGTTTGAGCAGGTTGATCTGCACACCCCTTCCGGAAACATCCCGTCCGCCCCGGGATCCCTCGGCGGCAATTTTATCGATCTCATCCACATAGATGATCCCGTACTGGGCAAGCTCCACATTGCCGTTTGCCTGTTTGACCAGATCGCGCACCAGATCGTCCACATCGTTGCCCACATATCCGGTCTCCGAAAATTTGGTGGCATCGGCTTTGACAAAGGGCACGCCGATCAATTTGGCCACATTGCGCATCAGATAGGTTTTGCCCACCCCGGTGGGGCCAAGCAGAAGGACATTGGGCTTGAGGTATTCGGCAGCCTGTGCCCGGTCGTCCTGAATGCAGCGGCGCACATGGTTGTAATGGTCACAGACCGCAACCGAGAGCACACGCTTGGCTTGCTCCTGTTTGATCACAAAGCGGTCGAGATAGTCGCGCACTTCCTTGGGCTTGCGGTCGAAGGAGCGGATCGCCTCCAGCGGGTCGTCACTGGGAGGGGATGGGGCCTGCTCTTTCTTGGGTGGGTCTTTGGGTTTTTCGCCCTGCGGATCGTCGCCCGATGAGGACATAGATTGCATAAATGGAGCAAAGGCAACTTGCAGATTCTTGTTTTTTAAAAGGTCCCGCAATTGCTTTTGGATCTCTTCCAGTGGGTTTTCGTCGTCTTTTTTAGACATATTGAGTAAAAATAATAGTTTGACAGGTCGTTCGTGTATCGGAATTTATGGAAACCTTACCCTAAACCCCTTACCCGAGTCTTTCAAACCGTTTTACCCCACATGTCGAACAACCTGACCAAAAGACAGATCGTCCAATCCATTTATGAGGGCGCCAATTACAACCACAAACACGTCACCGAAATTGTGCAAAAGACATTGGATCACATTTGTAACGGCTTGGTGAGCGGGCAGAATGTTGAGCTGCGCAACTTTGGGGTGTTCGAGGTGCAAATCCGAAAGTCCAGAGTTGGCCGCAATCCTAACCAACCTGAAAAAGATGTGATCATCCCCCGCCGGGCGGTGGTCAAGTTTAAGGCGGGTAAGGAAATGAAGGCGGGGTTATCCAAGCTTGATCTCGACTCGGTCTGACCGTCCAGCACTCCCTCGCTTGCAGGGAATAAATATATTGGTAGAGTATTCGTATGTTTGACACCTTACCTGGATTCCGGGAATTTCCACCCGATGCCTGTGCCCAGCGAAATCACTTATTCCGGGTATTTCGCACAGTTGCCAGGGCATTTGATTTTCAGGAATACGATGTCCCCATCCTCGAACCACTCGATCTTTACCTGGAAAAATCAGGCGAGGAAATCGCAAACCAGTTGTTTCACTTTGAAGACAAGGGGGGCAGAAAAGTTGCCCTCCGGCCAGAATTAACCCCCACCCTTGCCCGGATGATCGCTGCCCGGGCAAACTCCCTGCCCAAACCGGTCAAATGGTTTAACATTGGGGAGCATTTCCGTTACGAACGTCCGCAAAAAGGCAGGGGTCGTTCCTTTTATCAATTCAATGCCGATTTGATCGGAGAGCCTGGGATCGATGCGGATGCGGAATTAATTGCCCTGCTTTGTACCATTTTGGAAACTTTTGGCCTCAGCAGTACGGATGTGGTCATTCGGTTGAGCGACCGGGCCACCTGGGTATTGCTGCTCGATCATCTGGGCATATCTGAGGATGCCCGCCCCGCCACCCTCGATGCCATAGATAAGAGTGAACGGCGCAAGCCCGAACAAACCATCGAATCCCTGGAATCGGCCAATCCGGACCAGGGAAAAAATCTTTTTGAAAAGATTCAGGAAATTAAGGGGCTGAAAAACCTCGACGATATTGTGGCGCGCTTGCAAGCCTGTGGAAGTGCAGGCATGGAAAGAGCGGAGCAATGGAAAGGTTTGGTCAGCCGTTTGTCCGCCCATGGGTGTGAAAGTATGATCCGGGTGGATCTCTCCATCGTGCGTGGCCTTGCCTATTACACCGGGTTTGTTTACGAGGCCTTCGAGGCAACCGGACAGGGACGGGCCCTCGCCGGGGGTGGACGCTATGATCATTTGATCAAAAAGTTATCGGGCAATTGCGACCTGCCCGCGGCCGGGTTTGCCATTGGAGACATGACCCTGTCTGACTGCCTGGAATCCAAAAATCTTTTGCCCCGCTACGTCACCGTGCCCGATCTTTTTTTGGTCTTTGGCGAATCAGAACGGGATCTTGCCCTGCGACTTTGCAGCCGTTTACGCAAGTCCGGGCACTCAGCCACCTATTCCCTCAAACCTGCGGGTTTTGGCAAACTGTTTAAGGAAGCCGGAAAATCCGGTGCACGCTATGCCATCATCCTCGGGGAGGAAGAAGCCAAACTGGCCGAGGTCAAAGTGAAGGATTTAAGGAACGGGTCGGAAGAAAATTGCCAGATCACCAGGCTGGTGGAAAGGATTGAGCATTGGGACGGGGAAGGAGGGATTTCCTCCCAGTCATGAGTAAGGACACTCCGGGTTTTCATCAGGAGTTGGAGCAAAGACGGTCCAATCGTCTGCAAAAAATGAACCGGCGCCAATGGTTGAAATACTCACTGCTTGGAGGAACCGGTCTGCTCGCCTCCGCCGGATATGTATCCTTTGAGGCTCAATGGCTGGAAGTGGTGGAGAAAGAAATCTCCCTCAAACGCCTAAACCCCAGTGCAAAACTTCGCCTGCTCCATCTTTCCGACCTCCATCTTTCCCGGGCAGTATCTTTGGAATACCTGCAAAGAGCCCTGCAACTGGGGTTGGACCAATCACCCGATGCCTGCTTTATCACCGGAGATTTCATCACCGACCAACCCTCGCCCGAGAAACTTAAAGAATATGAAAAAATGCTGGGATTTTTTGCCGCGAAAGTGCCCACCTACGCCTGTCTGGGCAATCATGATGGCGGGAAGTGGGCGGTCGATCATGGCGGTTTTTCCACTAACCAACGGGTAAAAAACATCCTGCGTTCGGCCAAAATTGGGGTATTGGAAAATGAAAGACAGGAAATCTATCTGAAGGGACAACCCATTGATCTCGTCGGACTGGGGGATTTATGGTCAAAAAACTGCCTTCCCCAATCCTGCCTGGAACGAATTTCCACGCCGTCTAAAAGCACCCAAAAACCGGTTTTCCTGCTCAACCACAACCCCGACGCCAAGGAAGCATTGGTGGAATACAAGTGGGACATGATGCTGTCCGGGCATACGCATGGGGGACAGTTTAAAGTACCCATCCAAAAGGACACACCCTTTGCCCCGGTCCTCGACAAATCGATGGTTGATGGGGCTTTTAGCTGGAAAGGACGAATCATTCATATCACCCGCGGGGTGGGAAATCTTTATGGCGTGCGCTTAAATTGCCGGCCCGAAATCAGCCTGCTCAAAGTGAGCGGAATCTCCTAGACCCTCCGCATCCTTTGAATTGATGGGAGTGGTATTGCTGGATCACGGGACTGAGGAATCCTTCCCCGATCCAACCGATTTTGATGATGCCGGACTGGTCGCCCTGAGCAGCAAACTGGGAACCAACCGGCTGGTCTCGGCCTATCAAAAAGGCATTTTCCCGTGGATGAAAATGGACCACCCACCCCACCTTTGGTGCTGGTACTCCCCCAACCCCAGAATGTTGCTCTATCCGGAAGAATTCAAAATTTCACGAAGTCTTGCCCGGGTGATGAAGGATAAGATTTTTGAGATTAAGATGGACCATCGCTTTGACCGGGTGATGCAGGCATGTGCCACGATCAAAAGGCCCCAGCAGGAAAGCAGTTGGATCGAACCGGACATGCAAAAAGATTACGGACTTCTCCACCAACAGGGAATTGCCCACTCGATCGAAGCCTATGTGGGGGACAAACTGGTCGGTGGGTTGTACGGACTCTGCCTGGGGAAAGCATTCTTTGGGGAGTCAATGTTTCATACCGTCCCGGAAGCATCCAAAGTATGTATGGCAAAACTTGTGGATATTGCCAGGGCGGAGGGCTTCCACTTTATCGATTGCCAGGTACCCAACCCCTTTCTGCAAAGCCTGGGAGCCCGCGAAGTAAAAAGAGAGATTTTTCTCTCCCAGCTGGCAGATGCCTGTAAGCCAGCCGGCACGGAGACGGACTGGCGGTCCCTCGCCCAAAATATTGCCTGACTTTGCCTTGCTCCCCAACTCGGTTAGTGAAATTATATCCAACTTCCATGAATACAGAAAACCCAGAACACTCCAACCTTTCCGAACTCGGAAAAGGGGGAACCCAGCCAAGTCGTACTTTAGAAACCTTTCCCAACCGCAATCCGGAACGGGACTATGTGGTGGAATTGCAAACCAGTGAATTTACCTGTCTTTGTCCCAAAACCGGACAGCCTGATTTTGCGGAAATTTTAATTCGGTATACCCCGGACCAGAAAATCGTCGAATCCAAATCCCTCAAGCTCTACCTGTGGACCTTCCGGGATGAGGGAGTTTTCCACGAACACTTTGCCAACCGTCTATTGGATGACCTGGTTGCGGCACTGGGTCCGAGATGGTGCCGGGTGGAAGTAAATTTCAATGCCCGCGGAGGCATAGGCATCGTGGTTACCGCAGAGCATGGGACTCCCCCTGAAGCTGCCTACTGATGAATGCCCAAAATATCATTACGGTTGGAAAGTTAAGCATATCCAACGATCTCCCTTTCACCCTCTTTGGGGGGATGAATGTGCTGGAATCTCGGGAGCTCGCCCTGGAAGTCGCTAGTGCATACAAAGAGATCACCGATCGGCTCGCCATTCCCTTTGTGTTCAAAGCGTCCTTTGACAAAGCCAACCGTTCTTCCGTCTCCTCCTTCCGCGGGCCCGGGTTGGAAAAGGGCTGCGAGATTCTCGCTGAAATCAAAGAAACCTTTGATGTGCCGGTCATCTCCGATATCCATGAACCATTCCAGGCAAAATCTGCGGCAGAGGTGGTTGATGTTTTGCAACTCCCCGCCTTTCTCTGCCGGCAGACCGACCTGGTGGTTGCCATGGCCGAGACCGGGCGGCCCATTAATGTAAAAAAGGCACAGTTTCTCGCCGCCCATGAAATGGGGCATATCGTCCGAAAATTTGAAGAGGCTGGAAACAAGCAAATCCTCCTGTGTGAGCGCGGGTCTTCCTTTGGATACAACAACCTGGTGGTGGACCCCCTGAATTTTGGGATCATGAAACGGACCGGGTGTCCGGTGGTTTTTGATGTCACCCATTCGCTGCAAATTCCCGGAGGCAGGAGCGATTCCGCAGGCGGGCGAAGGCAGGCAGTTTTTGAGCTTATGCTCGCAGGCATGAGCCAGAGAATAGGCGGTTTATTTTTGGAGTCTCACCCCAATCCAGCGGAGGCGAAGTGTGATGGTCCATGTGCCCTCCCCCTTGACAAGCTGGAGCTTTTTCTTGCTCAGGCAAAAGCAATGGACGACCTGGTAAAGAATTTACCTGAAATTGAAGTGGAATAACCTGTTCCTTCAGCCAGGTTCGCCAGCAATCCAATCATTCAATGAGTGAGAATATGGACCCCTGGCCAGTCCTGAAAGACTGGTTTCCCGATATCGCCGAACCGCACTGGGAAAAACTTGCGGAGTACACCACCCTGCTTCGCGAGTGGAATGCCAAGATCAACCTGGTATCCCGAAAAGATATGGACAGGTTGGAAACCAAGCACCTGGCCCACTGCCTGACTATTACCAAATTTTTGCGACTCATGCCCAAGTCCAGGCTGCTTGATGTGGGCACGGGGGGAGGATTGCCCGGCATCCCCCTGGCGATCTGCTATCCACAGGCAAAGTTTACCCTGCTCGATTCCATCGCCAAGAAAACCATGGTGGTTGAAGATATTGCCAAACGGTTGGAACTTTCCAATGTCGAGGTTTGCCGGGGAAGGGTTGAGGAATTGCCCAGAAAGAAAACCTATGACTTTGTGCTTGGCCGTGCAGTCACTGCCCTGCCCGTGTTTTTTGGCTGGGTACGGGACAAGGTATCCAAAGGCTCCAGGAATTCTCCCGCCAATGGAATTCTTTACCTGAAAGGGGGAGATTATTCCGAGGAGTTAAAATCTTCCGGACTCACCCCGGCTAAAATCTGGAACCTTGATGAAATCATTCCCCAGGCCGAACTGGGTGAAAAATACCTGATTCACTTCAAACTTTAGGGAGTCCAAGAGTTGCCAACCTGGCATACCCAGGCATTCAAGTAGAAACAAGTAGCCCTTTCTCCTGGGGCAGAAAGTTAATAAACATCCTTCAGGTAGCGCTTTTCTTTCTGCAGCGATTTTACCCAGGCGCCAGCCTCTTCATCCGACATCCCTCCTTCAGCCGAAGCAATCTGGCGAAGGGCAAGGTCCACATCCTTGGCCATACGGGAAGCATCCCCACAGACATAAAAGTACGCACCGTCCTGCAACCAGGTAAATAATTCTTTTCCCTTGGCCAGCATCTTGTGCTGGACATATTCCTTTTCTGCCTGATCGCGCGACCAGGCGAGGTCAAGACCGGTGAGCAGACCGTCCTGGCGATACTGTTCCCACTCTTCTCCGTACAAATAATCGGTCGCGGATGAACGGTCTCCAAAAAAGAGCCAGTTTTTCCCTCCCGCCCCGGTGGACCGGCGTTCCTCAATAAAGGCACGGAACGGGGCAATGCCCGTACCCGGACCCACCATGATAATGGGAGCGTCTGGATCCTGGGGGAGTTTGAAATTTTTATTGGGGTGAAAGTAGCAGGGAATATATTCCCCCACCCGGTCGGCAAGGTAGGAGGAGCATACCCCCTCGCGGTCCCGGCCATGTGACTGGTAGCGCACAATCGCAACCGTCAGGTGGACTTCCTCTTCATGGGCCTTGATACTGGAAGCAATCGAATACAGACGCGGGGGCATGGGCCGCAACAATCCCAGCAAATCGTCCGGGCGGATGCCTTGCTGGGGGAATTCAGTAAACAAATCAATCAGTTCCCTTCCCCAGAGATAGTCGGCAAAAGCATCCCGGTTGGCGGGCTCAAGCAAACCGGAGAGTTTATCCGCATGAGCGATGTCATTAAATTTTTTGACCTGTATCTTGCTTAGCACGGTACAGGCAAAGGAATGGATCAATGCATCCCTTACCGGGGTGGAGCGATCGGCCAGTTGCACCTCTTCTGCACCCGACATCCCGACGGCATGGAGAAGCTCGTCCACCACCCTGGGGTTGTTTTCTGGGATTACCCCAAGAGAATCCCCCGGTTCATAAGTCAACCCGCTTTGCAGAAGAGAAAGTTCGAAGTGGCGGGTTTCCTTATCGGAACCCTGGTTGAGCAATCGATTGACCAGTAATTTTGACTGGTAAGGATTATCTTTGGTGGGAGCAGATGAATCTAGGGACTGTGACATATGGTTGAACAATGTTTATTGGTATCTTTTGACAAACCTAAGCGGACAATCCAAGAGAAATGAAAAAAAACTTAGCTATTTATCCTTTGCATGTCCGGATGAAGCATACATCTTGATCAGTCAAAATGAATTCCATTTCCGAACTTAGCCAGGAGGAGCAGAAAGCATGGTACGAAACCATGACTGAGCACTCCTTTGACGAACTGGAGTGGGAAGATGCCCGCAAAACCCTGCTTCGCTTGCTTGATCAGGAAAACAGGCAAGCCGGGGAAGCGGCCATTCGTGCCTATGTCTCGTGCTGTGCTGAGGCGGTGTCGGGAAGCATGCCCCTGCCCAGTCTCTCCTCCATAGTGGAAGATTTTTTCTCCCGTTACGGGATGGAAGAAGCTGGATGACTGCAGAACCGTGAGCTAGCCCTCAGGCAGGTCGGCCGGCTCTCATCTTTCCAAGCTTTTCCCGATGGGCTTTGGCAACAACCAAGTATTTTTCCGCCCACTTTTTAAGGTTTTTCTTTTCCTCACCGGATAATTTCCGCTTGATTTTGGCAGGTACTCCGGCCACCAAACTACCAGCAGGCACATCCATTCCCGCAGGGACCAAACTGCCTGCCGCTACGATTGACTGCTTCCCGATTTTGGCACCGTCAAGGATGGTTGAATTCATCCCAATCAAACACTCATCTGCAATCTCACAGGCATGAATGACTGCACCATGCCCCACTGTCACATACTTGCCCACCACCAGGGAATGTTCGTCCGCAAGATGACCGATCACGCCGTCCTGCAAGTTTGAAAACTTTCCAATCTTTATGGAATTAATATCCCCGCGCAAAACACCCCCATACCAAAGGCTTGAACCTTCGTCCATTTGAACATCGCCCATCACCACCGCGGTGGGGGCAACAAAGACATCAGGCCCGTAGAGCGGTTCCTCTCCCAGGTGTTTATCCAAGCGTTCGGTCGTGTCCATACAATAAAGAAAGGTAGAAAATTATTATGGCTAGGGGCAATGATCCAGTGGCAGGCTCACCAAGCAGGCAAAGAAATGGGCAGATAGGTACCGGGCAGACAAACCGTACTCAGACAGACGGCCATACCCCATTAAAAGTGGGCAGGGTCTACTGGCAGGCTTCGCACTCTTCGCCATTGAGCATGGCTTGAATACTGCATGCCTTCTTCTCCGCATCGGTGAATTCCTTCTTGGCAGAGGGTTCATCAAGCGGGGTATCGGCCAGGGGCTTTGCTTTTTTCAGATCTACGGTTGCCTTCTCAATATTGGATGCACCAAGGGTGCGTAAATAATAAGTGGTCTTTAGCCCTTTCCGCCAGGCCGCACGGTACATATGAGAAAGGTTTTTAAGATCAGGACTACCAAGAAACAGGTTGACCGATTGGGACTGATCAATCCACTTCTGGCGACGTGCAGCAGCGGAAAGAACATATTCAAAAGACACATCAAATGCAGTGAGGTATTTTTTCTTAATGGGTTCGGGAATGCCTTCGATTGAACCAAGCTCACCATCAAAGTATTTTAACTGGTCGGACATCTCCCTGTTCCATAATCCTTCCTTTTTCAAATCATTTACCAGGAAACGGTTCAGCACCATGAAATCACCGGAGAGATTACTCTTAACAAAAATATTCTTGTAGGTCGGTTCAATACAGGGGGATGAGCCCATGATATTGGAAATGGTCGCGGTGGGGGCAATGGCGATCACATTGCTGTTGCGCATACCATGCTTGGCAATTTTCTTGCGAACCACAGACCAGTCCATTTTTGCAGTTTTGGGAACCTCCACTTTTTCTCCGCGCTCCTCTTCCAGCATTTGGATGGTATCCTGGGGAAGAATGCCCCGGTCCCACTTGGACCCGCGATAGGAGGAGTAGGTGCCGCGCTCGTTGGCCAGATCACTGGAAGCCTCATAGGCATAATAACAGATTGCTTCCATGAATTCATCATTGAATTCAACCGCTTCCTCCGAAGTGAAAGAAACATCTTTGATAAAGAGTGCATTCTGTAGACCCATCACTCCAAGACCGATCGGACGGTGACGGCTGTTCGAAGTCTTGGCTGCTTTGGTGGGATAAAAGTTTACATCAATGACATTGTCCAATGCCCGAATGGCAATTCTGATGGTGTCGCGTAATTTCTCGTGATCAAGATCTCCCTCCGGGGTAAGGTGGGAATCAAGCACCACAGATCCGAGGTTGCACACCGCGGTTTCATCCGCACCGGTATTAAGGGTAATTTCGGTACAAAGGTTGGAACTATGAATCACCCCGGCATGGTCCTGCGGGCTGCGGATATTACAGGTATCCTTAAAGGTTATCCATGGATGACCAGTCTCAAAAAGCATTTTGAGCATCGATTTCCACAGGTCGATGGCTGGAATAGTATGCCCCCAGATTTCTCCCTTTTCTGCCTTGGATTCATACTCCGCATATCTTTCCTCAAATGCCTTGCCGTAGAGGTCGTGGAGGTCTGGCACTTCATTGCTCCGGAAAAGGGTCCAGTTTCCCCGGGCTTCCATACGCTTCATGAACAAGTCCGGGATCCAATTCGCCGTGTTCATATCGTGAGTACGACGGCGGTCGTCTCCGGTATTTTTACGAAGCTCCAGAAATTCAAGTATGTCGCAATGCCAGGTTTCAAGGTATGCACATCCGGATCCTTTGCGCTTTCCGCCCTGGTTGACTGCACAGAGCTGGTCGTTGTGCATTTTCAGAAATGGGATAACCCCCTGGCTTTCGCCATTGGTGCCGGCAATATGACTGCCCGTGCCCCGAACTGCGGTCCAGCTACCACCCAGGCCACCCGCCCACTTGGAAAGGAAAGCATTTTCTGCAATTCCCCGGTACATGATCGACTCAATGGTATCGTCCACCTTGTACAGGTAGCAGGAAGATAGCTGGGAGTGCAGGGTTCCGGAGTTGAAAAGCGTAGGGGTGGAGGAACAAAACCTCCGGCTCTTGTAAAGGTTGTAAAGGGAGATGATTTGGTCCTCCGGATTGTCTTCATGGGCGAAGACACCCATGGCTACCCGCATCCAGAAAAACTGGGGGGTTTCCAGACGGCGGGGCTTTTCCCCAGTCTTGTCCACCACCAGGTAGCGGTCGTACAGGGTTTGAATACCGAGGTAATCAAAGTCAAGGTCTGCGGAAGGATCAATTGCCTGGCAAAGGCGGTCAATATCGAGCTTGAGCAATTTCTTATCCAGCCTCTTGATCTCCACCCCGCGTTTTAAATAGGACTTAAATTCCTTGGCATGAAAGGTACGGATTTCCTCGATGCTTTGATGAGCCACATCCCAGCCAAGCACTTCTTCATAAACATAGGTGAGGAGAATACGGGCGGCAAATTTGGCAAAGTCTGCATCCCGTTCGATCAGGGCTTTTGCATTGAGAATAATGGTTTTGCGCAAATCAACCTCAGTGATTTCGGAAAAAACGGAACGGCGCAAATCATCTTCTATTTGTTCCGGGGTCAGGCATAGATCGAGCCCGATACTGGAAAAAGTAATACGCTTTTTAAGATCAATCCCGTCCCAGAAAAAAGTGGTCCCATCTTTTTTCTTCACCACGATCATGGAGTCCTGACGGACTTCATGATGCTCGGTATTGCTCTCACGCTCAACCCGGCGGCGGGCACGGTAAAGAATGTAGGACTCCGCAACTTTGAAGAAGCCATGCTTCATCAATTCTTCCTGCACAATGTCCTGAACATCCTCGATATTGATAAATGCCTGCCCCGTAGCCACTGCCCGTTGGGTGACTTCATCTGAAATGCGGACGGCCGGCTCGGAGTCTAGACGCAGGGAGAGGAACGCTTTACGAATAGCAACCTCGATCTTGGAGGAATTCCAGGGCACCACTTGCCCGCTTCTACGGATCAAGCGGATCAGGGAACTGTCAACCGGGGGATTGCTTGGAAAATGCCCGTTCCCTGGACCCTGATTGGAACGTGAAAAGACCAGGCTTTTGGCCACATCATAAGCATCATTTTCCACCAGGGCTTTTTCGATCAGCTTGTGAAGATCGTCGAAGGAGAGGCGGGGGGCGCCGCCTTCCTCCTCTTGTTCCAACCGCTCGATTAAGCGGCTGGCGACGAGCCGGGAGGACTCCACCACGAGCTCCCGGTTTTTTGGGGTGTATATTTCCTTTTCTTCCCTTGAGATCATCAGGTCGGTAAGAGCCTCCCCGATAACCTCGGCCACCTCGGCGATGTGGAAATCACGGTCACCCGCGCCATCTGTAATACGCACTTTTGGAATCTCGAACCGATTCTCTCCCAAATCTTCCGCCCAGTCAAAACGGGGCTTATCTTCTCGGGGCGTTTCCGCCGCTTTGGTTAACAATCGATCTTCCTCAAATATCGTATTACGCATCAGTCAAATTTCCATCCTACACAGTTAAACATTTACACACACATCCCTGACAATCCGGTTGTCAGGTTTACAATTCATCATCCGAAACATCGGTGAGGGCAGAGGACTTTTGGTACTCGGTCACCCGACCTTCGAAGAAATTCTGTTCTTTTTTCACATCCATCATCTCCGCAAGCCAGGGGAATGGATTTTCCAGGCCTGGGTGAAGAATCTCAAGGCCCACTCCGTTGAGGCGACGGTCCGCAATGTAGTCAATATAACTGCAGAACTCATCCGCACTAAGACCGACTGAACTAACGGGCAGGCAGTCGCGGATAAAATCCTTTTCCAGCACAACGGCTTCCTTCATTATCTCCACCAGTTCCTGGCGAAAATCTGTGGTCCAAATGTCCGGGTTTTCATCAATAAGAACACGGAACAGGTTGCGGAACAATTCGATGTGGTTGGATTCATCACGAAGGGTGTAGCGGAACATCTGTCCAATGCCCGGGACTTTGTTCTGCCTGGCCAAACTTAAGACCATCCCAAAGAGTCCGTAAAATTGAGTACCTTCCATACACTGCCCAAATATGAAAATATTTTTGGCCAGTTCCTGTTTGTTCTCGGTCAAGGTGAGATCCAGATCACGACGGAGGTTTTTGGATACGCGGGTAACAAATTCATTTTTCCGGCGGATGGTCTCGATTTGCTCAAACATGGCTTCGCACTCGTGAGGATTGATGCCAAGTGAGCTGATCATGTACAATAAACTGTCCGCATGGATGTTTTCCTCGTGGGCATGGCGGCCCAACACGAGCTTAAGCTCAGGTGCGGTGACCAACTCGCGGACAACATGCTGGATGTTATCGCCAACAATTCCTTCTGCCGCAGAAAAATAGCCGATCCCCATCATGATAATCCACCGGTCACTGTCGGAAAGCTCCGCTGGGTTTTTCCACTGTTCCAAATCTTTTTGCATAGGAATATCTTCAGGCTCCCAATGGTTGGACTTCATTTTGCGGTAAAGATCATAAGCCCATTGATACTTTAAAGGAAGCAGGTTGAAGGTCATGGTGTCCCGCCCGTTGATGACCTTTTTCTCCTGAAACGCCTGTTTTGCTTTTTCCTCGTTTAAAACGAAAGTTTTCCCGCCGATTTCGTATGTCTTGTCCATAATGTTTATTTCCCCTTCTTTTTACCTGTTAAAATTTAAATATCGGCGTGAAATCGGGGACGAAATTGTGGTTTTTAGGGTGAAAACCGTGGTCCCCTCGACGATGTTTCGAATAGTGGGCATTAAGGGAAGAAATGAAAAGAAAAAAAATGAATTTGTTGATTTTTTTTTCATTTCCGTACCCTGCATGTAGTGTTTGTGTAACAAATTACCCCCTGTATATAGTGTTGTTAATAAGTTTTAGTTTGATTTTTCTCTTTGGCAACCTTTTCCTGCAAGTTGCTGAGAAAAAAAGAAATAAAGACTTAAATCCATCGAATTCCAAGCCCAAGTTGTTCTAAGTTATTCGCCATGGTTTAAGAATTTGTTCACATTCTGCAGAATCTCAAATTTTCCTTGGGTGGAGGGATGATTTTTGATCACCCGACCTAATAATTTGACCAACCTACTCCCCCCCGGTCCTGACAAATTTGAATTTTTTATAAACCAAGCAAAGGACCAATGGCCTTATCTACCAAAGATCCTGCCAATTATGCAGGAGGACAGAGGAGGGATTTTTTTTCAATTGGGAGAGAACCGCAGCAATCAGGTAAATGGATCCCGTGACCAATAATGTGGTGGAGGGATCCAGTTGTTGGTGGAGTGCTAACACTTGCTTTTCTTTGGCAAACTTTACTGCTCCGGGAAAATTTTCGACCAGTTTTTGTAAATCCTCAAGGGAACAAGCCCTGGGCTGATCCAGTTCGAACAGAGTGATCCGGTTGGTTCTTTGGAGCAGGGGGGTGAGCACATCGCGGGCACGGTCCTGCCCGCAGGCAGCAAACCAGACCTCAAAACCCTCAGGCAAACTGTCCCAAAGTTCAGCACTTGCCTGTGCCCCGTGCCCATTATGGCAGGCGTCCAGAATAATGGTTGGTTCCGTGCAAATTTTTTGCCACCTCCCGGGAAACCTTACCGATTGCAAGGCACTGCTGACTTTGTGCTCCTCGCAGGGGAATTGGCTATCAAGTAATTGAACAACCCGCGAGGCCAGAGCGGCATTTCTTTGCTGAAAGGATCCATGCAGGTTGGTTTGGGGCAAGGCGGGCAAATTTGCATCCTCCACCCAGTGCAGGGGGGCTTTTTGATTTTGAGCCATTTGGCGGACCTGTTCCCGGGCATCTTTTTCCAGCCAACCTGTCACTACTGGCTTGCCGGGTTTGATTATGCCGGCTTTTTCCGCCGCTATCTGTTTCAGTTCATAGCCCAGCATTTCACAATGATCGTACCCGATGCTCGTAATGACCGAAATCTCCGGGTTGAGCACATTGGTGGAATCAAGCCGTCCACCCAGCCCGGTCTCCACAATGGCCAGGTCAACTTTTTGCTCCTTGAACTCCAGAAAGGCAATCGCGGTCATAAACTCAAAAAAAGTGGGCCCCATCCCCTGCTCGCTCGTTTCGATTTTTTGCACCACGGGAAGGAGTGCTTCCACCCACTTTTCAATTTTTGCAAATGACAGGATCTCTCCATTTACCCTTACCCGTTCTCCAAGTTCGATTAGATGGGGAGAGGTAAACAGGCCCACGCGGTATCCCTGTTTCCGGTATACCGAATCGAGCATTGTGCATACCGATCCCTTCCCATTGGTCCCAGCCACATGGATGGATGCGAATGCAGATTGTGGGTTTCCCAGTTCCTGGCAAAACGCCTCCATCCGCTCGAGGCCAAACCGGGAACCCTGGTTGCGCAAAGAGTATAAAAACTCCAGGGTGTTGTTCATCTGCCTGGTATTCCCCCTCCTGCTACCGGGAACATATAAGGGAGAAGATCAGATCTTTTTGGCCGGGGCTTTGCGGGTTGCGGTTTTTTTGGCGACCGGTTTTTTACGGACGACCGGTTTCTTTTTGGCCGCTGAAGATTTCTCAGGGGCGGGTTGCAAATGGTTGGCCAAATGATTCATCAGGTTGATCAAGCGGTCACGCAGGTCATGACGGTCGACAATTTGATCGATCAATCCATGCTCCAGCAAGAACTCGGAGGTTTGAAACCCTTCAGGCAGATCAGCCCGGGTGGTTTCCTTAATTACCCTGCGCCCGGCAAATCCGATTAAGGCTTTTGGCTCCGCCAGGATCACATCCCCCAAAGTGGCATAGCTTGCCATGACTCCAGCCATGGTTGGATTGGTCAGCACGGAAAAGAAAGGGATTTTTGCCTTGGCCAGTTTGGCGAGGGCGGCACTGGTTTTGGCCATCTGCATAAGGCTGAGGATACCCTCATACATCCGGGCACCGCCAGAAGCCGATACCACAATTACTGGAATGTTCATTTCCAGCCCACGCTCGATCGCCCGGGTAATTTTTTCACCGACCACCGACCCCATACTTCCTCCGAGGAAACGGAAATCCATCACCGCCAGGCTGACCAATCGGCCATCCATTTTCCCGGTCCCGGAAACCACTGCATCTTCCAGCTTGGTTTTTTCACGGTTTTGCTGAAGTTTTTCCTCGTAGGATGCCAAGCCCTTAAATTTCAGGGGGTCTCCTGAGCGAATATTGCCGTCATACTCCTTAAATGTGCCGTGATCCACCAGCGATTGAATACGGTCAGGTGCGGGCAATGGAAAATGGTATCCGCTCCCTGGCACGACCATGAGGTTCTTTTTTAATTCCTTAACAAAGACCATCTCACCGGACTCCGGACACTTGGTCCACAATCCTTTGGCAACCCCATCACGGGATTTTACATTTACCTTGGAATACTTTGGTTTGCTGAAAAAAGACATATTCGAAAGTTTGGTTTATCCGTGCCCGAGGGTCGCTACCTCCACCAACCCGACTCCACGATCGATCAGTGCCTTGGCACAGGCATCGAGCGTGGCTCCAGTGGTGTAGACATCGTCCACAAGAACAACTCTATCAAACCCATCCAAACAAGTTCCGTCCTTAAGGGCAAAGGCATTTTTTACATTCTGTTGGCGCTCCTTCCGGTCCAGCTTGGTCTGGGTGGGAGTGTTACGCACCCGTTTCAGGCAATCGTAGGCAACCGTGCTCACCCCCGCCTCCCTGGCAAAGGCTTCCGCAATCCATAGGCTTTGGTTGTATCCCCTCTTGTATAATTTTTTGGGGTGCAAAGGGACAGGAATGAGAACGGCCCCGGTCAGAAATTCGAGAAACTGGGGTGCCCTCTCCAGAAAAAAGGGAACATCCTCGAGAATTCTTTTATTGCGGTCGTATTTCAATTGATGGACCAGTTGACGGCCTGCCTTATTTAAATAAAACATCGCCCGGCCTGCCCCAAACAGGGGAGGAAATTCCCGGCAATTCTTGCAGGTCAGCCCCGCATAGTCCATGCCGTCCATGCCCACCCCGCATAATTTACAGCGCGATTGCTGAATCCAGGCCACCGAATCGAGGCAGGAAAGACAGGAAAAGGAAACATCATCCAGGTAGGCAGCCTTGGCGCATATCGGACATTCACCCGGCAGAAAAAAGTCAAACAGGGCACGCTTCCACCCTTTCCAATCGATGTTGATCACTTCTCCAAATTGGCCCGTCTGGGCAGACGGTAAAATACTTTGTCCATTCTTAATCCCCTGGCCGGGGCACTGACCACTTCAGCTGTCCGTTTATCCGTAAGCAAAATTTTGGATATCTCTTCGGGGTCCATCCGGCCAAGTCCAACATCGATCATCGCCCCAACCATGCTGCGTACCATCTTGTACAGATACCCCTCCCCTTCGGTGACAAAATGAAGCTCATCCCCCCGGTCCCGCCAGTCCGACCTCCACAACTTCCGGATGGTGGGTTCCTCATCCCCATTCCCCCGGTTTGCAGAAAAAGCGGCAAAATCGTGGGTGCCCAAAAACCGGCCGGCGGCATCCTGCATTGCCTCAAAGTCCAGCTTTCGATCCTTCATCGAATGAACAAAACGGTCCATGTCAGGCATGGCCCAGCCTTTACAAATGCGGTAAAGGTAGCGCTTTCCCTTTGCCGAGAGGTGGGCGTGAAAAGAGGGAGGCACCGCGTCGATCTTTCTCGGGCTTATGCCCACGGGCACGGATACCCGTAAAGCCTGCAGCAGGGCATGGGGGGAATGATTCCACCTGGCATCAAAATGAAAAACCTGCCCGGCGGCATGTACCCCCGCATCCGTCCTGCCCGCCCCAATGGTACGGATGGGGCATCCAAAAATTTGGGCGAGACTCTGTTCAATTTTATCCTGCACCGATTGCCGGTTGGTTTGCTTTTGCCAGCCGTTAAACGCAGTGCCGTCATAGGCACAGAGGCACCGCCAACGGCTCAGTTCAGGGCTTGGTTTCAAGTGTTTAAATTGTTTAAAAAATCACGCAGGATCAGGCAGGCAGCCGTGGCATCGACCCGGCCCGATTTATCCGCACCCTTGGCACTTGGCTTCCCCCCCACCGTTTCTCTGGCTGCGGCACTGGTCAGGCGTTCATCCACCCGGTAAACCGGCAGGCCAAACCTTGCCTGCAGTTGCTCAATAAATCCGTCCACCTCCTGGGCACGCCTGCCCACTTTGCCATCCATATGCACGGGATACCCGACCACCAGATCGGTGATCCGGCGGTTTGCCACTTCTGCAGCCAGGGCCTCCCAGCAGCCCGCACACTCCACCCCGGGAATTGCCCCGGCCGGCAGGGAGATCAAAAGCTCGTCCGCCCAGGCCAGACCGATTCTCTTGGTTCCATAATCGATTCCCAGGTAGTTGGGCATGACCAAAAAAAAGAATTTCCCTTAGGCAAGGTCAGGATTTTCCTGGCATACTTGCTGGGCGAGTGCCTTGACCTGCTGGGCACAGTCCTTATGGCATACCAGGGTGGCATCTCCGGACTGCACCACGATAAGGTCTTTAACCCCAAGGAGGGATATGGTGTGCCCGGGCTCGGCGTAGGTAAGGTTTCCGCTTGAGTCCAGGGCAGAACCCGCTCCCTTGAACACATTGCCCCTATCATCGGCTTCATAGTGCCGGGCAATCGCTGGCCATTCCCCGACATCATCCCAGTCAAATGCAGATTCAAGCATGACCACATCCGCGGCCTTTTCCATCACCGCAAAATCAATCGATATTTTTTTAAGCAGGGGATAGACTTTTTCCATCGCATATTCGATGGATCCATTTTCCTGCCAATTTGCCAGTAAATCATCCAATCCCGCACTCAGTTCCTGAGCATGCTGACGAATGGCACTAAGAATGACTTCCGGCCTCCAAACAAACATGCCGGCGTTCCAGAAATATCCTCCATCCTGCAAATACTGCTGGGCCTTTTCGAGGTTTGGTTTTTCCACAAACCGTTCCACCTGATGGACGGGGAGCGAGGCCAAGCCATCCACCCCCGGTCCCTTTCTGAGATACCCGTATCCGGTCGATGCAAAATCGGGCTTTATGCCAATCGTCACCAAAACATCCTGGTTCTCGGCCGCTTCAAATGCGGCGGATAAGACTTTGCGGAATCCGGCCCCGTCTGCAATCACATGGTCCGCGGGGAGCAGGGCAAAAGCAGCACCCGGTTCCGTTCTCTCCACCAACAGGGCGGCAAGTCCGACCGCTGCTGCCGTGTCCCGCCCCTGCGATTCCCCGATCACCCGTTCGGGAAGTAATTCCGGACAACTTTCCAGCACCGCATCGCGTTGCTCAATATTGGTAATCACAAAGACCTGCTCCGGGGGAACCAGTCCCTTCAGCCGGTCAACGGTCTGGGCGAGCATGGGAGCATCCCCGACAATGGGAAGCAAATGCTTTGGCTTTCTCAACCGGCTTTGGGGCCAAAATCTTTCACCCCGGCCCCCAGCCATAATCACAACAAATCGATTCTTCATATTATCCAATACCCATGCGGTTGCATCGATGGAAAGCGAGTAAATTCCTAACTTTTTACCGGATTATAACCACCGCGGGCTTTACTCCCCGGATTGTAAAAGCAGGCCCCGTCTTCTCGCCGAACGCAGGGATAAACAAAAGATGACCAGACCCAAAATAAAATAGATGGCATTGAGCAAAAAGGCTTTGACCAAAAGTTCTGGCATCCATTGGTCATGCAGAATCAAAGCACGCATCCCTTCGAACACATAGGTGGTGGAAAGATACTGGGCAATTATCTGCATCCATCCGGGCAGGGTTTCGAGCGGATAATAAATGCAGGAAAAGGGGGCGAGCAGAAAGGGAAGCATCCAGGTCAGGCTTTCTGCCCCCAAGCCATAGCGTAATAAAATACCCGTGACTGCCTGGGAAATTGCCCAACCGGTAAAGACGAGGTTTAAAAAGAATCCAAGCAGGGGCAGGCCAAGCTCAAAAACAGACACGCCAAAAAAAGGAATGGCAAGCAAAGCAGCCGGCACCATTCCAATAAGGGTGCGGATCATACTGACTGTGGCCAAGGAGAGAATGAGTTCCCAGGGGCGCAGGGGACTGACAAATAAGTTTGCCAGGTTGCGTGACCACATTTCCTCAAGAAAGGAAAGGGTGTAACTGATGTGCGAACGGAACAGAGAATCCCAAATCAAAACAGCGGAGATCAGAATGCCCCCCGCCGTAAGTTCTGGACTGGAATTGGAGAAATGGATGGAGGTAAACCCCCAGATGATCATCTGCACGGTTGGCCAGTAGGCAATTTCCAGCAACCTTGGCCAGGAGGACCGAAGCAGGAAAAAATACCGCAGTAAAAGGGCAGAGATCCTCCCGGTGGTGGATGAGTTCATGCCCCTCCCCCTTTTCTGTTCATGACCAGAAAAACTTCCTCCAGGGATTCCCGCTCATGCCTGGCTTTCAATTCATCGGGACTTCCCTCCTCCATCACTCGGCCATGACTCATCATAATGATATGGTCGCAGAGCAATTCCACCTCTCTCATGTCGTGACTGGCAAAAAGAATGGTCGCACCCGTCTGGTCGCGATATTCTGCCAGGCGGTGGCGGATCCACTCCGATACATCCGGGGACAAGCTGGCCGTGGGCTCATCCAGCAACAAGAACTCCGGGGTATTAATCAATGCCTTGGCCAGGGACACCCGGGTCTTTTGCCCGGATGATAGACGGCGGATGGGTTGTTCCATCAGCTCGAGCAACCGGAAATCATCGGCCAGTTGGGAAATCTTTTGAGCCGCATTCTCCACTCCATATAAACGGGCAAACACCCGCAAATTTTCCCGCACCGTCAGACGCTGGGGAAGATCCACATAGGGGGAGCAGAAATTCATCCGGTGAAGCACCGCGTGCCGGTTCTTCACAAAATCATGACCAAACATACGGATGGACCCGGAGGTTGGTTCCAGTAAGCCAAGGAGCATGGACAGGGTCGTGGTCTTTCCGGCCCCATTTCCGCCAAGCAAACCGACAATGCTTCCCCTGGATAAAGAAAAGGACACATCGTCCACTGCCCTTGCCGGACCAAACTTTTTGGTCAATCCAACAATTTCAAGCAAAGGATCACTTGGGGTCATCGGTCATCTCCATCAAAAGGTGCTCAACCCGACGGGTCGCCTCCTCCAGGTCCCGCTCACAAAAAAGCTCCTCGTAAGGCAAAATCTTTGTTCTTACCCGAACCTTGGCAAAAGGGAGAGGAATCACAAACTGGTCCCAGGAATTTAAACGAATCGCCCAATTGTAGGAAAAAGACAACAGGGCAACGGGCGAACGGCTCGCCCGGGCAATCAGCAGGGCTCCGGATTTCGCCTGATACTTTGGCCCTCTTGATCCATCCGGAGTTACGCCCGCATCGTGCCCGGCCTTGACCAGGCGGATAAGCTCACGGGTCGCCTCCGCCCCCCTACGGTTGCGGGATCCCCGGATCGCCCGGATCCCAGCCCATCCGTAAAAAGTTTCCAGCCAGGCACCATCCCGACTCCCGCTGATCAATCCATAACACCGTCGTTTTTTGCGAAATCGTTGATGCCATTCCCCCGCAATAAACAGACGGTTGTGCCAAAGTACGATGGTAATGGGCTCGTTTACCTTTTTTATTTCGGCCCGTCCGTCTTCATCGCGGTAAGACAACCGCAAGGTCAAGGTCCAGAGACGATAAAAAATTCCCAATGGGGAAAGGATTGTTTTAAGTCCGAAAGATTGGTGATGAGGGGCATTTTTATCCCTCCCTAAGGGAAGGCTCATTGCTTTAGAATTTACCTTCCAGGCCTAACTCCAGAGCGTGTGCAGGAACCTCCCGCTCGTGATGGTACCGGTAGCCCAGGCTAAGGGCCAGGTGGTCTGTTGGCGTAAATACAGCACCCAGCCCGCCGGATGCATAGAAAAAGGGATCCAGCCGGGAACGGTCCCTACCACTAGATAAAAGAGGTGCATAATCCTCCACCACCGATACCCCGTATCCCAGGCCCAGGCTGCTGTACAAGCCAAACCAGGGAGTAAAGGCATGGGTGTACCCAACCTCTAAAAATCCTGCGATTGACATAGATTCACTCCCCTTGGCAAAGGGTTTTATCTGTGCCCCAACCCGTTCATAACTCTTGGAATCGTGCTCATTCTTGCGGTAGAGCACACCGGCACCCAATTTCCAGCCCTTTAAACGATACCCCCCAGACAGGGAGATTGCCATGCCAGGTTTGTAATCGCGGTGTTTGGTTTTGGATGCTCCCTGATGCGTGGTTTGAGTCTTGTAGGGAAAGACAACTCCCGGACGGAGAATTAGATATCCACCAAAATCAGATGCGGTTGAAGGTTGGCTTTTTTCTTCCTCCCAGGAGGAATCCTGCTGCTCTGCAAATGGTTCATCCCTGAAGTCGTAGCCCGTGGGTTCTTCCGTAGTTTCAGTTAAATCTAAATTCGACTGTTCCGCCTGCACCGGTCTCGGTTGATAAGCAGGCCTTGCCTCATCCACGGTGAAAGCAAGCTGGTTGGTTTCTTTTTGGGAAGCCGAATATTTGGACGGTCTGCGAACAATAGATTCGACCTCGGCCAACGGAACAGGGTCCCGGTATTTTCTCTGGGGATAGGAGATTTTATCTTTTTCCCCAAAGGGAGATTGGTGCAACTCATCGGTTGGTTTTCCGTAAAATATCTTGTGGAATTTTTCCTGTAATCCATGGAGCCTTTCGGAATACTCATTCATCTCTCCCTTCATCGAACGGATGCGTTCCTGCTGGTAGTAGCTCTTGCTTTCCACATCCTGAAAATAGTCCTGCACTTTTCTCGCTCCCAGCGCACTCGGGGATTGGGCTATCCCCTGGGTACTGGAAACTAAAAGAATCAAAAAAGCGATGCAGGCAAAGTTTTTCACGGACGTTGAATTTTATAAAACAAGAGCCAAAATATTAGCAATCTTAATGATTAAGTGCCCGCTTCTCTTTGGGTCTTACCTGCCTTGGGATATACCACCAAAGTGCGTGAAAAATCACCAAGTACAATCCGTTTACCAGCAAACCTCCCTGAAAGGCGGTGCGCAAGCCCTCCTCCCTGCGGTGTGCCCTTTGATGCCCCGCCAGTTTTGCCGCCCGGATTTCAGTGACCGATAAGGGGAGCCGGGCATCCCACAGATGGGGGGGCAATCCTTTCTCCCTGATAAAATCCGGTATGTCGGGCGGACGGTCATAAATAATGTCCCAGTAGGGCCGCTTGGTCATACCCAAAAGCGGGCCCAACTGGATTTCCCGATAAAAGGTTATCTGTATGAGCAATGCGGTAATTACCAGTATTCCCTGCGATACGAGCCATGCCTTGGTTTTGATCTTCATTTTGTACAGATTGTTTTAAGCAGTTTTCATCCACTGGGCAAAGCCGAAGATCTTTCAATCTTTGGATCGTAAACAATTCGTAGTTGCCAAGTGGAGCATATTTTTGAGTCTAAGTTCAGGTGGGTAAATGAGGATCTTTTATGTAACTGTATTTTTTGCACTGGTTGCTGCCATAACTTTATGGGCAAGCACCACCCATGTGGTTCAAAAAAATGAAACCCTTGGTGGCATAGCCCAGCGATACGGGGTATCGGTCTCCGCCCTCCAGGCCTACAACGGAATTTCAAACCCGAACCTTCTCTATGTTGGCAAGAAGCTCAAAATTCCATCGGGCACTGTGCGGGAAGTTTCCTATGTGGTGCGCAAGGGCGAGAGCCTTGGGATCATTGCCAAACGCTTTGGCGTGTCCTCCAGCGATCTTGCCCTGATCAACAAGATCAGCCGGCCCGACCTGATCCGGGTGGGGCAGAAACTTACCATCCCGCTGTCCGGCTCGAGACGTCCGGCCGTCCCCAAACTGCTTGATTCCACCACCCTGGCCAGGCTCGATTCCATCCGGCCGTCTTCTGGTAAGTGGCAACGGATTATCATTCACCACTCCGCCACTCCCATTGACGATGCGGTCAACATGCACAAAGTTCATCTGGCCAGGGGGATGAAGAACGGGCTGGCCTATCACTTTGTCATCTCCAATGGTTCCCGCAAGGCAAAGGATGGCGAGATTTATATTGGCAGCCGCTGGAAAGGACAACTGGACGGGGGCCATGTAAAAAAACAGTCATGGAACCAGACGAGCATCGGAATCTGCCTGATTGGAAACTTCGAGATCAGACCCCCCACCTCCAAACAATTATCTGCCCTGGAAGGCCTCTGCGAATATTTGATGAAACGCTGCAACCTGCAGGCAAACGAGGTCACCACCCACACCCTTTTTCATCCCAAGCACACCGTATGTCCGGGCAAACATTTCTCGCTCACCGGACTGCGTCGCCGCCTGGTCGATTAGCTTTATTGCAGGGACTCCAGGAATTCCTTATCCCGGGCGAGCAGAACTTTCCCCATTCTTGGCTCGGCATTGCGGGTGAGTGCATCCTTAAATTCGGACAGGTTAAACACCTGATCGATCGAGTGTTTAATCTCGGTCATGGCGAGGGGTTGCAAGACCTGTTCACAGGCATTGCGTAAACCCGCCGGGCTTTGTTTCCTCCGCCAGCGGTCCAGCCAAAATCCGACCAATCGCACATCATCAAAGATCAGGTTACGGGTGGGAAAACGGACCGCCGATCCGTCCATCGCCCCAAAGGTGACATGCACTCCGCCCGGGCAGAGGCAGCGGGCAAGCCGCAGGGCACTCCGCCCACCCACCGAGTTGAGGGCAAGTTTGCACCCCTTGCCCCCGGTGAAAACTTGGGTACGCCCGGGCACCTCATCATCATCCGGCCATACCTCGGTGCTGCCAAGAGCTTTCAAATGGTTCACGCTGTCGAGGTTGCGCACCAGGCTGATGCACTGGATGCCCATCTTTTTGGCAAACTGGATGACCGACTGTCCGACCGCAGAATTGCCCGCGTTTTGGATCATCACATCGCCCGCATTCAAATATTCAAAATCATTGAGCAGACGCCAGGCACTCAGCGGGTTGACGAGGGAAACCGCCAGCTGTTCAAACGGCACTAACGCCGGGAAAAGAATCAAATCATCTGCTTTGGCCAGCTGGTATTCCTGCCAAGCACCGCCATCTTCGGGCAGGGCAACCGGGCGGTTCATCACTTTTGCATCCACTCCCGGCCCGCACTTCACCACCGTGCCCACTCCCTCGCGTCCGGCAATCGCAGGCGGGGTACGTGGCCGGCCATAGGATCCCATGATCAATCCAAGATCGGATGGATGGACCGGGCATGCCTGCATCTCGATTAAGACCTCGCCGGGACCGGGCTCTGGGACCGGCAGTTCAATAAGGGAGAGCACCTCGCTGGGATCACCGTATGCCTGGTATTGCAGGGCCTTATGGGAACTGGGGATTTCCTTATTCATCGTGCCTCAAATCATTAGCCCGTAAGCCGGGCATGGGCGATTCGAAAAAGTTTCCTAGTTAATAATATGCAACCCGGAACGAACCTGTCCGAACTTCGCCGGGTCTGCCCCCGCTTTGGACTGCCAAAGATTAAGGGTGGTCAGGGCGGGAAGTTTGAGCAATTTGGCAGCCCCCTCTTTGCTCACCTCGGTCTTTCCCAGGTTAAGGTTTTGTAATTTGGCCAAACCCATCAATTGAGCCGCTCCCTTATCCCCAATGCGGCATCCCCGCAAGTTAACTTCCACCAGGTTTGGGAACTGGGCAACGGTGGCGCAGCCCAGATCCGAAATACCGGTATCCCGAAGGTCCAGCTTGACCACCCACCTGGTCAAAGGAAGAAGTTTTTCCACTGTCTCATCCCTGACCCGCTCATGCCGGGTAACCACCCGTGCTTCCAGCAGGGGACTACCCTTACCGATCGGGCGGATGAGCAACCCTGTGGCCTTTCGGATACTCGAGATAAGCTGGGGATCCGCAGGTTCTGTACCCTCTCCCAGTTTTTGGAAAAAAGTTACAAAAGCCGGCACTTTTGCCAGTTCCGAAGGATCTTTTCTTTCAAGTTTATCGATCCCGTCAGTGGCACCCCGCCAGGATCCAAAATCGGCCCCCTGCCCGATCCATTGCCGGATCAGGTCTTGCTGATGAACGGTGAGCGCATCCCCCTTGGGAGGCATGCGGTCATCGTCATCGGAAGGTAAAATTACCCGGGTATAAAACGGGCTCTTACTCGGATGGTTGGGCACGAGCACGGCACCCTCATCCGAACCAAACATCAAGTGAGCCAAACCGTCCAGGCGCAAGCCCGCCTTGGGGTGGATCATGCGGCCATTTTTCTCATGGGTTGCCTGGTGGCATTCGATGCAGCGGTCCTGTAAAATGGGCAGGATTTCCTTAACAAAATTTATGCCCTCCCCCAAAACCAGAAGATAGGGGACCCAAAGAGCATGAAAAATAAAAATCCGGGCAATCATGAAATTTTTCCCACTATCAGCAGAAACGGGATGGGATGACCAACCAAATTTCCGGTTTTTGAGAAAATAAATCCTTGAGGATATCGGCCCGTCTTTTTGCCGATAATGGTGGTTGCCCACCGAATGACAGTTGCCCTTCCTGAGCTCCCGGCTTATTGGCAAGAATTTGTATGCATTGGACATTTCCAGTTTCAGGTCTTCAGAGGCTCAACTTTTCCGTCCCTTAACCATGGAACTCAACGATAGTTGGAACGCTTACCTGCTCGCCCTGCTGGCTGGTTTAATTTATGCGGGCGGGGCGATTGCAGGAAAGAAAGCGATGGAGCTTGGATGCGGTCAGGTGCGTGCCGTCATCCTTTCCAACCTCATCCTCTCGGTCTGTTTCATTCCCCACCTCTTTATATCTTCGGGATGGCCAAGCTTGCGGGAGCTCGCCATTGGTGCGGGACTGGGTTCGGTTTTCCTGCTTGCCCAGGCCCTGCTTTTCCGGGCCCTGCGGGCGGGGGATGCCTCGCTGGTCTCTCCCCTGATGGGGGTAAAGTCTATCCTCGTTGCTTTCTTTCTTGTCCTGCTTGGCTTTTCCGATGCTCCCCTTTCTTCTGCCACCTGGTTGGCAGCCGGGCTAAGTGCAATCGCAGTTGCCCTGATCGGCTGGCCGGCACGGCACCATGGGCGGGCCAGTGCCAAGGGCATCCTCCTGGCCATCGGTTCGGCGGCTGCCTTCAGTCTGCTCGATTCTATGGTTCCGCACTTCAGTCACCAGACAGATCCGGTGCGCATGCTTTTTTGCATCTTTGGATCCCTCGGCCTACTCTCCCTCTTTTTATTACCCTGGAAGGAGGAAGCCCTTTTCCGGCGCGATCAAGCCGGAGATTTGTGGGTCTGGCGAAGCGGCGGATTAATCGCCCTGCAGGCCGTGCTTATGTCCACCGCCATTGCCTGCTACCGGGTACCCACCGAAGTAAATGTGGTCTACTCGAGCCGGGGTCTGTGGACCATACTCTTTGTGGCCTGGCTGGGCAAACGGCTCTGCCTGAGCGAGGGAACCCTTTCCCCCTGGGTCAAGGCACGCCGGTTTGCCGGCTCCCTCTTGCTGGGCATTTGTATTTTGCTTATTGCCTAACTTGCCTGGTCTGCCCGGATACGCTCGAGCAGAATTTCCTGGACCAATCGATGAGCCCCCAGGTTTTCCGACCGGGCAATCTTCATTCCCCGATCGGTGAAGGGCTGGCAAATTTGAGCTAGGTCCCCCCCGGGCCCGGCATGCCTGCCGGGGAGTAAAAAGAACTGGGAAACCACCACTTCCCTGGTGCCATCCCGCATCCATTTTTCCAGAAGATTCTCCAGCAAAGGATCATTAAAATCGTATTGCGGGTCGGGCCGGCGTTCCATGGCACAGGTGGAAAATCCAGATACTTGACTCCCCAGCCTCTGGCACATGTCCTCCCCCACATCCTCCCGCACCTGGTTGACCTCAGGCAAGGGAGTGCCATGGTCCACCATCGCGACCGCAGGTTTTTCAAAGCCCGCACTTTTGATCTGTTCGATACACAGTTCAGCCATTGCCTGGGCCAGACGATCCTCCCCCGGTTGGTATAGGGGATCGAGAATCCGGAATTTTCTATGCTGCGGATTTTTCTCTTTCCAGAGTTGCAAATTTTCGGGCAACCAATCGGTAATCGCCAGGCTGGGACCGAGAAAAAAGGGCAATGCCCGGATTTCCTCCACCTCCTCCGCCCGATCGCTCAGGAGGAAGTCCTGCATCGATTCTCCCGGCATTCCCTCCAGTTCACCAGGATCAACCTTGTGGGAATGCATTAAGCCAAAAGGGCGGACCTTATGCCCGGATGCATTCGACAAAGAAGTGGCGATTTTGCGCATTTGCAAAATTGAGCCCGCACGCAAGGATCCGTTATCAATAAGAAAATATTCCATTTTACAGCTCTTTTCCCATTGACGATCCATGGAACGCGCGCAAGGAAATACTTAAGAAGGTTGAGATGATGGGTCTCAGCCCAAACATTCAAATGCGGGAGTAAATAACATGAATAATAAAGTGTGGATATTGTGCATGGCAATTTTGTCAGCTGGATTTATTGGTTGTTCCAAAAAACAGGCCCTGTCCCCGGAGGACACGGCTTTGCTTAAGGGAGCAAACCGTGGGACCTTTGTAAACGGTGTTGCCCAAGACGGCACGGACGAGGAACTTTTGTCCCCGGTTGGGGCCACTATCACCGGTTTAAACGGGGACGGTCTCGCCCCGCAGGATCCTTTCTGGGGAGACAACCTGGCCAATGGTGAACGTCCCTTCGAGCCAATCTTTTTTGGCTTTGATCAATACAACATTGGATCCGATGAACGGGCCAAGCTACAGGATGTGGCTGCGTACCTGCAATCCAACCCAGAGGCCCGCATCCTTATCGAAGGGTATTGCGACTGGAAGGGAACGCCCGCTTACAACAAGTCGCTGGGAGACCGCCGTGCATCCAGCGTAAAACAATACCTTGCAGATCTCGGAGCTGACACCAACCGAGTGGATATTCTTTCGATGGGGGATGAATTTGCCACCCCCAATGCGGACTCCACCACCTCTGCCCTGGAGCGGAAAGCCCACTTTGTGGTGCTTGGCGGTTCCTGATTAATGCTTAGGTTTCCGGGCCTCTTCGGACTGGCCTTTTTGCTTACCTGGCTTGCGGGTTGCTCCCGTACCGCAGTGCCCAGGAGCGAATTATCTCGTTCGCCCACCACCGAAGATCCTGCCGGTCTGCTGCTTGACCGCGGAGAAGAGCAAAACCTTATCTCCCCCATCGGCGAACCCATCCCCGGTGTGCTGGGTACCCCCGATCTTCTCCTGCCCCGCAATCCCGAGCATGAAAAGTTCATGGACCCGGGAAACTCCATCCGTCCCTTTGAGGCAGTCTATTTTGATTTTGATCAATTCAACCTTGCTCCCAGCGAGCGCGGCAAGGTCATCGATCTGGCCAATTTCCTGGCCGAAAACCGGGATGCACGCCTTTTGATTGAGGGCTACTGCGACTGGAAGGGAACTTCCGCATACAACAAATCCCTCGGTGAGCGCCGGGCACATACAATCAAGGACTATCTGGTGGAACTGGGCACAGACCCTCGCCGCATCGATACCCTATCGATCGGGGATGAACATGCCATCCCCCAGGCCATGGCCGATCAGGCAGGCCTGGACAGACGGGCGGAATTTGTAATCTCCAAAGGAAACTAAGCCAACCCGAGGAAAAACTCCTCAAAGGCATCGATTGCCTTGTGCATAATTTCCAAGTTAAAACTCTCGTCCGGGGCGTGCAGGTTGTCCTCATTGGTAAATAGCCCAAGCATCAGGGAATCCAGCCCCGCCACTTCTTTGAGATCCCGGATAATGGGAATGCTCCCACCCTCCCGCAGGTACAGGGGACTGGACCCAAAGGCATGCTCAATACACTTTTCCGCCAGGGGGAAGGCCCGTTTGAGCAACGGCTTTGCCTGTTCGTCCGCCCCCGGTTTGCCCGGCGGTAAAATGGCATAGGGGTCGCCCCCTCCCTTTGCTTCCACTTCCACCCGCACGGCGGAAGGGAAAGCGGCCTGCAGGGCAGACTTTACTTTGTTGGCAATATCATCTGCGGATTGGTCGGGCACCAGACGGCAGGTAATCTTGGCAAAAGCTTCCGCCGGGATAACGGTTTTGGAACCCTCTCCCTGGTAGCCCCCACCAAGACCGTTAAATTCCAGGGTCGGACAGAAACGGATGGCTTCCAGCGGGGAATATCCAGGCGGCGGGAAAAATCCTGGGGCACCAAGAAATTCCGCATAGGAAGACTCGGTGATGGGCAGCTTGCCCAGCTCCTCACGTTCCCAGTCCTCGGGTGCTTTTACCCCGTCGTAAAATCCCGGCACCGTCACCCTGCCCTCTGCGTCGTGCAAAGATGCACAGGCATGAGCCAGAGCCTGTAAGGGGTTGAGCAATGCCCCACCATGCACGCCGGAATGCAAGTCCTGCTTGGGGCCGTACACTTTCACTTCCAGAGCGACCAGTCCGCGCAGACCGGTGGTCACCGCCAGTTGTTCTGGGCCGGGACTGCCGGTGTCGGAAACCAGTAAAAAATCTCCCTGCAAACGGTCTTTTCCATCCTCCAGGAATTTGCGGAAACTGGGGCTGCCAATTTCCTCCTCCCCTTCAATCAGATAAGTGATGCGCAGGGGAAGATTGGGATTTTTTTTCAGGGCACGAGCCAGGGCGGCCATATGCACAATTTGTGGCCCCTTATTGTCTGCGGCACCACGGCCGTACAGCCTGCCGTTTCGTTCCTGAGCATCAAAGGGATCACTGGTCCATAAACCCAGGGGATCGGGCGGTTGCACATCGTAATGCCCGTAGATCACTATGCCCGGCCAGGAAGGCTCCCCCCGGGTGGCCACAATAATTGGATGAATCGGCGTATCCACCAGATCCACCGAAAAGCCAAGCTCTTTGAGCATAGTGCAGGCACAATCCCGTGCACCGGTCACTCCGGAGGCAAAAGAGGAATCGGCAGACACGCTGGGATGGGCGACATAACGCCTGAGTGCCTCGACTGGGTCTTGCAGGAGTAAGCTCATGGGTTTGCCCTTTCTCCCCTGGCTTGTTTTGCCTGCCGGTAAAGCCCCAGGGCATGGTCCATATTTTGTTCTAGAAATTGGATCCGGTTTCCCGGGTTCGGATGGGTGGAGAGGAACTGGGGCATTCGTTTTCCCTTGTTTTTTGCCTCCATTTTCCGCCAGAAACTGACTGCACCGCGCGGATCGTACCCCGCCATCGCTGCATAGTAGAGACCCCGGTGATCGGCCTCCCGTTCGTTTTCCCGGCTGAAGGGCAAGGCCAGCCCCACGGTGGTCCCCACCCCATAGGCGGTCCGTCCAAGCATACGCTCGGTGGAACTTTGGTTACGCAGGGCGACATCGAGAATCACCCCCCCCACCCCCAGACCGATTGCCTGGCTCATCCGTTTGTTGCTATGGCGCAGGGCAACATGGGCAATTTCGTGCCCCATGACTGCGGCAATTTCATCCTCATTTCCCGCTGCCAGATCAATCAGGCCGCTGTTCACCCCCACCTTGCCACCGGGCATGGCAAAGGCATTGGCATCCCCTTTGTCAAAGACCACAAACTCCCATTCCGTCCCCGGCAGGTCGACCTGGGCAACCCCGGCAATCCGCTCCCCAATTTCCTTGATCATTTCCTGATGGGTGGAATTGGAGGAAATGGTCTCCTTTTGCTTCATCTTGACGAATTCCTTTTTGGAACGGTTGGCCAGATGCTCGTCCGAGAGCATCGCCTGCCCACAGCCAAAGAGCAGACAGGTGTAAGCGAGCAGGCCCAGGGCGGACCATCTGATATTTGTAAAGATACTCGTGATCACACTTCTATCGATAGCGCCAGTTGCCAGGTAGACAAGAACGGATCAATGTTTAAAGTGACGGGTTCGGGTAAAGACCATGGCCAGGCCCCGCTCGTTGGCCGCCTGGATCACCTCTTCATCCCGCACACTTCCCCCCGGTTGAATGGCAGCGGTGGCTCCGGCATCCGCTGCCGCAATCAATCCATCGGCAAAGGGAAAAAAGGCATCGGATGCAATGGTCGAACCGGTCAGGGAAAGCTTGGCCTCGCCCGCCTTCCATACTGCAATGCGGGAACTGTCCACCCGGGACATCTGCCCGGCTCCCACGCCCAGAGTCCGCTCATCCCCCGCGTAGACAATGGCATTACTTTTCACATGCCTGACCACCCGCCAACCAAAAAGCATCGAGCGCCACTCCTCCGCGGTGGGCTGACGCTCAGTCACCACTTCAAAGGCCTTGGGGTTGATCTTTTTCTGGTCCCTGTCCTGGGCGAGGTATCCTCCGGGGATAGAACGTATTTCCTGCAGGGTCTCCGCCCCAAAACCGGACTTGGATACCAGCAATCTAAGATTTTTCTTTTTGGCAAAGACTTCGCGGGCATCATCCGTAAATCCGGGAGCAATGATCACCTCGCAAAAGATTTCACTTATTTTGGATGCCAGTCCCTGATCGAGCGTATTGTTTACCACAATGATACCGCCAAAAGGAGCCTGCCGGTCGGTGGCATAGGCATATTCCCAGGCGGTTTCCAGATCGTCCGCACTGGCCGCCCCGCAAGGGTTGGTATGCTTGAGGATAGCCACAGTGGGACGCTCAAATTCGCCAATCAGATAGGCCGCTGCGGAAACATCGAGGATATTATTGTAGGAAAGTTCCTTACCCTGGAGTTGTTCAAAATGGTCAAGGAATTCCCCGTACAGGGCGGCTTGCTGGTGCGGGTTTTCCCCGTAGCGCAGGCCCATCGCCTTGGACGATTGAATATTCATCTGGGCGGGAAACCCGGATATGGCATCCAAGTCCGGAACATCCGATGCCTGCTCCTGCAAATACTCACTGATCGCACGGTCATAAGAGGCGGTGCGGGCAAAGACTTTCTGGGCCAGCTCGCGTCGCAGGGAAGCACCCTCCTCGGGTGATTGAAAAGACTCCAGCACCCGGTCATAATCGGTGGGATCGCAAACCACGGTGACATCGCGATGGTTCTTGGCCGCACTGCGGAGCATGGAGGGCCCCCCTATATCGATCTGTTCGATCGCCTCCTCAAAACTCACTCCCGTCCGGGCGACGGTTTCCTCGAAGGGATAAAGGTTGACCACCACCAGATCGATCATCCCGATGCTGTGTTTTTGCGCAGCTTCCCGGTGGCCGGTATCATCGCGCAGGCAGAGCAGCCCGCCGTGGATTTTGGGGTGCAGGGTTTTCACCCTTCCGTCCATCATTTCGGGGAAACCGGTGTGCTCGCTCACATCGGTGACCGGCACGCCTTCCTCCCGCAACAGCTTGGCGGTCCCCCCGGTGGATAGCAGGGTGAAACCATGGTGATCGACCAGGGACCGGGCAAAGGGAACAATCCCCGACTTGTCGCTGACGGATAGCAATGCAAATTTGGACATCCGAAAACTTACTGCAAGCCTCTGCGATTCGGGCAACATTTTTCCGCCAATTGTGGACAACTCATCAGGATGGGTGGAAAAGAATTGGTGATTTCCATCTCCGTTGTTATGTGTAAATGCCTTTATCAACTCATCAGCCCGTGCAAGAAGACAGCAAGGAACTCAGCGGCCTCCAGGCAAAGCTCGACAAACTCGTCCACCACAAGGAAAAGTCTGCGGTGCAAGGTGCCCACCTGCATGCCTTCATTTATTTTATCACCATTCACAACCTCACCGAGTCCACCATCACCCTGCTGGGCAGAAAATGGATTCTGGTCAATGAGGACGGCACCACCACTGTGGTCGAGGGGGACAAGATCGTGGGCGAATGCCCGGTGCTGGAACCGGGCGGTTCCTTTTCCTACAACAGTTATCATGTCACCCATCTCTCGGCGGAAGCACGCGGATCTTTTCATGGAGTGGATCAACATGGCGATAAAGTGCATGTCCGGATGAATCCATTCCGTCTTGAGGTCCCCATTGATTCCTCCGCCCCTCCCTTCGATTCATGAAATTTACCGACTTAAATCCCCATGGTGGTATCGGGGCAAACTGTTCCTTTTGCCAGGTCGGCCCCTTCCGCTTTGTCATAGATTCCGGCCTGCACCCCAAGTATGCGGGCAATGAATCCTTACCCCGGCATGACAGGATCCAGCCCGGCACACTCGATTTCATCCTCCTTACCCATTGCCACCTCGACCATCTCGGCAGCCTGCCTCTGCTAGCCCGCCTGCATCCCCAGGCTCCGGTTTTCCTGAGCTATCCAAGCTCCATCCTTATCCGGAGGATGCTTTCCAACTCGCTCGCAGTGATGAAGCGTCAACGCAGTGAACTCAAATTGCCTGAGCTTCCTCTTTACGGCCGTTCGGATCTGAGTGCCCTCTATGACCGTATGGAAATCATGCCCATTGGGGAGCCTATGATTTTCGAAAAAGACGGGCAGGAAATGGAGATCACCGCCTACCATGCCGGTCATGTTGCCGGGGCGGTATCCTTCGATTTAAAATATGAGGGAAAGCACATCTTTTTCACCGGTGACCTTTTATTTAATGATTTGCGGACTCTTGAGGGTGCCCAACTTCCCCGTCATCCGGTTGACCTACTGGTGATGGAAACCACCCGGGGAGTTTCCGAACGGCCCGCTGGCCAGCAAAGAGAGGCAGAAATCGTCCGCCTGCTCCAGGATATCCGCAAAACCCTCAAGCGTGGCGGTTCCGCCCTGGTTCCGGTGTTTGCCCTTGGCCGGATGCAGGAAATGCTGGTAGTGCTCGATGAGGCCCGCAAAAACAAAGCCCTGCCCCCAAGCCCCGTTTTTTGTTCCGGGCTGGGAATGGACCTGGTCAATCATATCCATCAAATTTCGCAAAACTTCAGCCGGATCAACTTTTCCCGCAAAGTTTTGCGCTCCCTCGGGGTTCAGCCATTGCCCAGACGTCTGCAACCGGGCGAACCCTTACCCATGCAGGGCATTTATCTGGTGAGCAGTGGCATGATGGTGGAAAACACCCCATCCTACATGCTGGCCTCCTCCATGTTGGGCGATGACCGCAATGGTATTTTCTTTGTCGGATATTGCGATCCCTCCACCCCCGGTGGACAGTTGCTGCAAGGCCAGCCAGGAGAGGAGTTTCTTTTCGAGGCGGTCGACCTGAAGGAAAAAATCCGGGCAACCATCCGGCAGTACGACCTCAGCGGTCATGCCGACCGCGACGAACTGCTTGCTTTTGCCCGATCGGTAAGCCCAAGAAAGATCCTACTTCACCATGGCGACCCGGAAGCCCGGGCCTGGTTTTCCTCCCAATTTGAACAAAACGACCTTCCCGTGCTCGACCCCGAGCCTCTAATCGAATATGAAGTCTGAGATGAACGAACCTACCGACCTTGCCTCCCAGTTGGATCAAATTTTTGAGCGTCCTTCCGGCCGGGCCCTTGATGAAATGCGCCCTGTCGATTTCCAGACCGGCATTGCCCCCCATGCCAATGGCTCGGTGCTTTGCTCCTTTGGCAATACCCGGGTGATCTGCTCGGCGATGATTGAGGACAAGGTGCCCGGGTGGATGCGGCAGCAAAAAATAGAAGGGGGCTGGCTCACCGCCGAGTACAGTATGCTCCCCTACGCCACTCTTACCCGCAAGGACCGGCCGATTTCCCGGGGAAGGCAGGACGGGAGAAATATTGAAATTCAAAGACTTATCGGGCGTTCCCTGCGCGCCGTGCTCGATCTCAAAAAATTAACCGACAAAACCTTGTGGATTGATTGCGATGTCATCCAGGCAGACGGAGGCACCCGTACCGCTTCCATCACCGGTGCCTGGCTTGCCACCCGCATTGCAAT
>CALKMX010000031.1 GCA_938091675.1 uncultured Opitutales bacterium | reverse complement strand
ATCCAAAGAAGCCCAAAACCATAAAAAAACAAAGCAAAGCAGGCAGAGCCTGTGTAGTAAAGCATGTCCTTGGTCTCGAGGATTTGGCATATTTTCTGAATTTATATAATAATCCGTTGGCCTGCAAGTAGAAGATTCTCTTTTCAAATTCCATTTCTTGTGCTTTCGGATTCCCAAAAAAGATGAAATTCCTTGCTAATTTCATTTTTTTTTGAAAACTTTGAAATCAATGCCCCCTATATCGCCAACCAGCGGCAACGATCTCGAACTAAAAACGGATAATCAGTTGGAAATCGAGTCAATAGATTTTTTTGTTCGTATGATGAGCATGCTGGGAATGCCAAGGTCGGTGGGGGAAATCTATGGCCTGCTCTATTTTTCGAAAATTCCCCTGCCCATGGACCAGATTGTCAGCCGGTTGGGAATCAGTCTTGGCTCGGCGAGTCAGGGGCTAAAAACCCTCCGTGCACTCAAGGCTGTGCGTACAAATTATGTGCCCGGAGACAGGAGGGATCACTACCAGGCAGAAACGGAATTTCGTCGACTCTTTGCCAACTTCATCAAAGAAGAAATCATGCCTCATATGGAAAGTGCCAGGGATAGAATCGACCGAATGGAAAATTCTCTGCCCAAATCGGACGATGAGAACGAAGAGTTTTACAAAATACGCATTGAAAAATTAAAACGGTTAACCCGTGCAGGAAGCCGTCTGTTGCCCGCACTGGCAGGCCTTTTGAAATTCTAAGATGAATATCAACGAACAGGAAATGAAGGACTGGTCGACCGGTTGGTATTGCATACGGGCAAAACCCAGGCAGGAAATGGTTGCTTCTGCCACCCTTTCCACCCTCGATACAGTCGAAGTCTTTCTTCCCCGCACCCAACGGGCTAGGAAAGCAAAGCCCGAACCTCCCAAACCCCTTTTCCCCGGTTATTTTTTTGCCAGGTTCGACCCTATCGAGCATTTGCGAAATGTTCACTATGCCCGGGGGGTTGCCTATATTGTCAGAAGAAAAGGTATTCCCGTTCATGTTTCCCCACAGGTAATGATCGAACTCCGCCTGCTCTCCCCGGATGGCATACTCGAGATCCCGGACCAACCTCACAAGATTGGGGATCAGATTCGTGTAATTTCTGGCCTGTTCAAGGGCGATCAGGGCTTGGTCACCAAGCTCATTCCTGCCCGTGAACGTGTCCGTGTACTCTTTGAAATTCTTGGTCGTCCCACCGAAGTGGAAATTGACGAACATGAAGTAGATTTTCCCAGTGCCCATCCCATCGGGACTGGGTAACTTTTGCCAGATTCCATATCAGTAGATCAACACGATTGGCTATGCCTCAAGCATTCGGCCAGGGGCGGTAGCGTGTCTTTAACGCTCTCTTCCGAGATTTCCCTACACGGATAAAGCAATGTTCGGACTTCATTTAAGTTATATCTTTTCACTTTTTTCCTTACTTTTGTTTTGCGGGGCTTTTTTCACAGTTGATCTTTATCTTCCCAAGATTCTTAATTGGAAATCTGCAAAACTATTTGATCAGTCCAAAATCTATCTGGACGAAACCATCGACAATGCCGGGGGATTACTCGATGAGGGTGTTAGGCGCGGGCGGATCGCCCATCTGCTCAATCCACAGGATCAGGAAACACTTTACAACTATGTGCGTTTACAATTCCGCACCAATCCCGCACAAGCATTACTCAAATGGTCTGCCGCCCTCCAAAATATCGAAGATATCGAAAAACGGTCCGAGCTTTTGGAAAAAAGCATTTCCACACTCAAGAAGGATGATTTGCCCCTGCAGGACCGAAAGGTTGCCGGCGAGGTGTCATACCGCGAGATCAACCGGCTGATGCAAAGCCCGATCTGGTCCTCTGATCCGGATAACATCCTGGTTTTTTGCGAATTATTGGCCGAGACGGGAAAAGCTGAACAGGCCAGGGAAAGGCTGGCCCAATTACTCGACGAATATCCCCTCTATCCCGAAGGTGTATTTTTACTGACCCGCTTAATGGTGCATCTGCAGGACGACTCAAAACTTGTGGAGATTGGCAGGTCCCTGGCCTCCTTGAGCACACAGAGAAATAAGACTGGAGTTGATGCCATTCGCCACATGACACTGCTCCACCTGCTCAACCCACTCTCCCCCAAAAGTCTGGACAGGTGCATTGAACTTCTTCGTTCCAACCCGGATGCAGAACCTATCGATTACATGCGTATCCATGCTCTCCAATATGCATCAAGTTCAGATAAAAAAAGGCAGGAAGAAATTGTGGTTCAATGCTCTGCCCTGTTTGATATGGAAAGCCGTAAAGAATTGCTCATTTTCTCCCGTTGGCTCGCCCGTTTGGGAGAATTCCAAAAACTTATCGAATATTTACCGTCTTCCAAAGCACGGGTGGAGGAAGACCTTTTCAAACTCCGCATGAATGCCCTCGCACAAGTGGGCGATATCGAACGTATCCATACAGAAGTCGCCAACGCCCCTCTCATCCCCACCCTCTGGCGCATGGTGGTGGAAGCCCGCGCTTTTGCCATGCAAAAGAAATATGCGGATTCCATGGATGTTCTTGACCGCTTGATTCCCCTTCTTGGAGATGATCCACGGGAAGTTCGTGGCGTTTGTCTGTACCTTGAAGCTTCGAAGGATATCAGGGGTCTGTGTCATGTTTTGGAAAAACTTACCACGCAATCCATCCATGCCCGCTTTGCCCTTACCAAGTTGCTTGAGCACCGGGCGGGATCGGCTGATCTTATAGATTTGGAAAGATGGCTGGAAAAACTTTCAGAAATTAGCCCCGAAGATATCTCCCTGCAAATATCCTGCCTTTATGTAAAGTTGCTCAATCCTCAACTCCCCTCTCCCTCCAACGCGCTCAACGAATTAATTGAAGAAGCTCAATCAATTGCTGAGCGTACAAACCTACTGCAGGCACGAATTAGCCTCGCCCTCGGCCATCTGCGAAACCAATCCCCTGATCAGGCCCTGGTTGCACTTGGCCGTATTGAAGATTGGCGCCAATGGCAAAACACCCGCGGAGCATGGTCTTTTATTGCCTCTTACATTTATCGCTTGAACAAAGATTCCGAAAAAGCACTCGTTATTGGAAAAGAAGTAAACCTTGCCCGGATGGACCGTGCGGAAAAAGAAAGCCTGCAAGCCCTATTCCCCGATCAGTTTTGATTAATTCATGAGCAACGAGACTATCCGCACGGCCACTTCACAAAGTTCACAATCCGGGTTTATTGTTCCATCAAAATGGAAAATTTGGCTGGGTGCCCTATCGCTTCTTATTCCCTGGTCTCTCCTTCTTTTTCAGCTCTCCTTTACCTGGGAAACAAATGAACAATATGCCCACGGCTATCTGGTCCCCTTACTTTGC
>CALKMX010000030.1 GCA_938091675.1 uncultured Opitutales bacterium | reverse complement strand
GGGCTTGATCTTTTTCAGCAATTTGCACCGGGAATGGAAGGGATGTGGGGAATGTTGCCTTTGCCGACCTGGCGGAAACCGGATGGTTCGCTCGGTCCGCGGACCGCTACTTTTGCCGGTCAGGGATTGATGATTATGAATTCGAGCAAAAACCAGGAACAAGCGTGGGATTTTATCGAATTTGTTATGACCGACCCGGATGCTAATGCAGAAAGGTTTTTGCAGGGAAACAGTTTTCCTGCGTACATGCCTGCCTGGAAAGATCCGCGCATTCTCGGGAAACAACCCTATTTTCAGCAATCGATGGGCAATTTATTAATCGAATTAGCCGATGAAATTCCGCCCGTGGTGGTAAACCCCGGTCGGCCGCAGGCGATTTTTTTAATGAAAGAAAATTTCTTCTCGGCGGCCATGTATGGAAGTTTGACCCCTGAGGATACCATTAAGCAGATGCGGGAGGCAATGAAGGCGGGTTTTGGCGGCCCCCCTGAGCAACCCTAAAGGTCATATCCTTCTATCCTATGCCTGATTCTTTGCCAAAAGGGGGTTGGGACTCTGCCTCCTCCATCCTCCTATTGGTCGGGCCTTTTTTGTTTTTTGCTACGATCTTCTGGGTTTTCCCGTTAGTGGGAGGGATTGAACTGGCATTGGAAAAAAGCCCCCAGGTTTCAACCTCTCCCCTTGCTCATGACCGTTTCTCTACATTTGAAAATTTCACAAGAGCTCTGGGAGATTCCAAATTTTTACATTCCATAGAAAATACTGCCCTGTTTGTCTCCGGGAGCATTGTGACCACTCTCGTTCTCGGCTTTTTACTTGCATGCATCATTTTGGATCTACCAGCCAAGATAAGGGGTGTTTTTCTCTTTTTCCTGCTGGTTCCATCCCTCGCCATGCCTGGAACCCTGGCCACTCTTTTCTATCTGTTTTTTCATGGAAAGTCAGGTGCTCTTAATCAATTTCTTATCATTCCGCTTGGGTTTGAACCGGTTAATTGGATGATGGATCCAGCCTGGATTCTTCCCTGCCTGATTCTGCAGGCAGTCTGGAGATGGACCGGGCTGGTCACCCTTCTGCTTTATTGTGGGATGAGGGCGATTCCAGACTGGCAGTTCGAAGTTGCCCGAATTGAGGGTGCCAGTACCTGGGATAGGGTAAGAACAATTCTTTACCCCGGGGTCAGGCATTTGCTTATCTTTGGCGGAGTCTTTTTGTTTGTCGATGGTGTTGCCGCATTTTCCGGAGCCTATAATTTATTGGGTGGCTCGGGCGGGGTGCTTGATGCAGGCTTACTTTTTGTAACTTATGCCTATCAGGTGGCGTTTCCCGGTGGGGGCGGGCGTTTCGATTTACCCCTTGCTTCTGCGATGTGCTTGCTGGTGGCTGGAAGTACGGCTTTTCTCGGATGCCTTTTTCTGAAGTTCCGCAAGCACGAGAGGGGTGGGTGGTGAGAAAGTTGCTTTCACATTTGTTCTTGGGCCTGTTCATAACGATCACTGCTTACCCGTTTGCCTGGATGGTTTTGTCCTCCTTTAAAACAAACCGTGAAATTTACCAACCTGATAGGCTGTTGCCCGGTTCGTTTGATCTGTTTGCTTATCGTATGCTGTTTTCGGGTGAGTTCATTAATTTCTTCGAGGTGCTGGTCCGCTCCATCCTGCTGGCCGGTGGTCAGGCGATGTTAGCTTGTTTCATCACTGCTGGGGCTGGTTTTGCACTGGCCAAGGGCAGGTTTCGAGGAAAAACATTGCTCTTTGGATTTGCCCTGATTGCCATTTTATACCCGAAGCAGGCAATGAGCCTTTCCCTATTCGAATGGTTGGCGACTTTAGGAATGACAGGAACCTATTACGGACTTTTGTTTAGTGGGGTTGCCAGTGGTCTGGGAGTGATCTTTTTTATGCAGGTTTTCAGGAAAATCCCAGATGAATTGATCGATCTGGCGAAGGTTGAGGGGGAGAGCACTTGCCGGACTTTTTTCGGTTTTCTTCCCTTGGTCAAACCTGCCCTGATCACCTATGGGATTCTGCACTTCTTTTTATGCTGGCAGGATCATTTGCTCCCCTTGCTCGTGCTGGGTTCGGATCAACTTACCTTGCCGCTGGCGTTGGCCAAATTAGGGGATTCGAGTTACCGTATTCCGGAAGCCGTGGGACTGGCTGCAGGGGTTATTGCCATCATACCTATGGCCCTTCTTTTTGGCTACTTTTTCCGCCGGATCCGCTCGGCCTTGTCCGAGTGGGTGGTATCCTAAAAATTAATCCTTTTTCCGGTATATCTTTCGAACCAATGGGCATGTTCGTAAGGCAGGGATAAGTCCAGGCTTGTATTTTCTTTAATGTCAACCCTTGAAGACTTTACGAAAACACAGGTCGAGTCTATGGCTACTTCAAGCACCCGGTGATCCCCCAGGTTTTCCACGCGTTTTACCTTTCCGCACAGATGCCCATTTTCGGGTGAAGTAATGACCCAGTTTTCAGGCCTTATTGCCAGGGTGATGGAACCGCAGGGCAACCCATTTCCAGGGAGGGGCAGACGGATGGATTCTGAGATGAATTCCAAAGATTGACCCTCCGATTCCTCGATTCTTCCATGAATACACTGGGCACCGGGAGAGCCAAAAAATTCTGCCACAAACCGATGAGTTGGATGGTTGTAAATTTCATCCGGTGTGCCGGTTTGTAAGATTTGACCGTCCCGGATAACGCAAATTTTTTGCCCCAAAGTCATTGCTTCCGCCTGGTCATGGGTGACATAAATTGTGGTCCGTGGATTGGCACGGTGCATTCGGGCAAGTTCTGTACGCATATCTGCTCGAAATTGTGGATCGAGATTACCCAGGGGTTCATCAAATAAATGAATGCTCGGGTCGCGTACCAGTAACCGGGCCAATGCCACCCGTTGTCGTTGCCCACCGCTTAATTGGCTGGGTTTCCGGTTGAGAAGTTCCTCGATTTGAAGTTTGCCGGCCACCAGGTTGACTTTCTGCCGAATTTCAGGCTCAGATTCCCGGCGGACTTTTAACCCATAGGCAATGTTTTCAAACACGGACAAATGAGGGAACAGAGCGTAGTTTTGAAAGACCATCCCAAGGTCGCGTTCCTGGGGAAGTAAAGTTTGGGCATTTTTGCCCAAGATCTCAATCTTTCCCCCTGAGGGATTTTCAAGTCCAGCAACAAGGCGGAGCAGGGTGCTCTTTCCGCAACCGGAAGGTCCGACCACCACCATGAATTCACCCTTGGCCACATCGAGGTCAATTCCATTCAAGGCATGAGTATCGGGGGGAAATACTTTGCTTACTTGTTTGAAGGAAATTGCACCACTCATTGATTGGAACCCATATTATGGATCAGCCAGCCCTGGGTAAAGCTTTGTCGCTTGAGCATGTCCCTGTGCAAACATAGTGTATGGAGTGTGAAACGGTCAATTTGGTCTATGCTTGCAAATGGTGTGCTTTGGGCATTGCTCTGTTCCTCCTGCCAGCCCGACCAGTCAAATCCTTTGCGTATTTCCAAGACGATGGAAAAAGAATCGATGGCCAGGATGGGGGAGTTAGTCAGGGAATGCAGGGTATGCCATGGGGTGGAAGAGGCACAGCGTGGCCCCATACTTGATGGGATGGAATATTGGTACCTCTATGACCAGTTGCAAAAGTTTCGTTCTGGCATACGCGGGCAGAACCCTGAAAACCGTTCCGAACACCTGATGGGCATCGGGATTAAAAAACTTCAAAATGATTTGGAATCTTCCTACCTGGCTGACTGGTTCGCCCGTCAGGACCCCAAGCCGGCAGTTCGTACGGTCAGGGGAGATGCGGAACGGGGTAAACTATTCTACGAGGCACGCTGTGCTTCCTGTCACGGAGAAAATGCGGAGGGTAACCGCCTGCTGGCTGGTCCTGCCCTAAACCGTCTGGAGGGATGGTATTTTCTCGAACAAATGAGAAAGTTCCGTTCCGACGAGCGCGGTTATCACCCGTTGGATGAAACCGGTCGGATGATGGCTGCTGCTTCCAAAGGCATAGCGGATAGCACCTTGAAGGATGTGGTCGCATACATTGTCAACACATACGGCCCAGAGGATGAGCCCACAATGTTTGAACGGATGGTCCCGGGGAAGTCCCCCAAGCCTTTCTAGGGTCCGTGTATGCCCTGCAGGGCATGCAAGCGGTCGGGTGTGCCCACATCGTCCCACTCCCCCTCAAAAAGAACGCCTCCAACCTGGTTTTTGGATATGGCATCTTTTAGCCTGGGAACAATGGAAAACTTTTCCACTCTCGCACCATCCAGAATTCGGGGGTGGTAAAGGGCGATTCCAGCGTACAGG
>CALKMX010000029.1 GCA_938091675.1 uncultured Opitutales bacterium | reverse complement strand
AATGGAGGCGCGGGCCGGAATCGAACCGGCGAATAGAGGATTTGCAGTCCCCGGCCTTACCACTTGGCTACCGCGCCCAAAGGCAAAGAGGCAGAAAGTATCGATAGGGCAATATTCGGGCAAGTAAAAAGCCTGCGGAATTTCTCTGTTAATTGAGGAGCGGTGATTAAAACATTTTTTAGGATCGGGTGATTTTAGGTTTGTCCAAACCTAAATTTCTGTCCCAATTTTGTCTCTATAATCCATAGCCCTCCTTTATTATGAAAAGAAAATTGTTGCCCCTATTGTCTCTATTTTCACTTGCCCTATGCCTCTTCGGCAACTCACCTGCTGGACCTGACCAAAAGAAACCAGGTTTTCCCAGTGGTGAAGAAATCCTGAAGAAGTTTGATGCCGATGGGGACGGGCAGTTAAGTGAGGAGGAGCGTAAAAAAGTGCGTGAGGAAATGTCTGCCAAAAGGCAGGGGATGCCCCCTCTTCTCGCTAAGCAATTCGACAAGGATGGAGATGGTAAATTAAGCGAGGAGGAGCGGGATGCTTTCCGTAAAGAGATGGCAAACAAAGGAAGAAAACTGCCTCCGCACCTGATGCAGCGTTTTGACAAGGATGGGGATGGCACCTTAAGCGAGGAGGAAAGGGCCGGAGCCAGGCAGGCTTGGGAAGACCGGAAAAAGACCATGCTGGAAAAATTTGATGCGGATGGGGATGGCACCCTGAATGTGGAAGAACGCCGGGAAGCCATCAAACAAACAAAGCTGAACCCTCTGGGAGGTTCGGACAAACAAGAGCCGGAAGAAGATTTACAAAGTAAAAAAGAAGCTTCAAAGCCTGCCCCCAAAAAGGAAGGGAAGGGAAAAAAGAAATCTTCCGGTCAGGACGAAAAGAAAAAACAGTCAGGCAAGGGAGAAAAGAAAGCAGGGAAGAAGAAAGATTCCTGAATTCCTTACAGCAGTTACCGGCTGAAACTACCGGTAAGTTTTGGCCCGTTATCGGCTGGCATACTTTTGTGCCAATGGATTACTTGATCAACCAGTTGCCCGCAAATCTTTACATGATTTTCAGAAAGGTTCAAAGACTCGCCGGGATCGGTGCTTAAGTCGTAAAGCTCGGCATTGGTGCCGTCATACTCACAAAGTAATTTCCATTTGCCTGATCTTACTGCTAGGTCCGGCAAGTTTTTCACTCCGTGGAAGGAGTCCCGGTCGGGCGGGCGACGGAAAAAAATTGGTTCTTTTCGAGATCGGTCCGATTTGCCAAGGAGTACATCGGATAGTTCCTCCCCATCAAAAATTACTTTTTTCGGAAGCGGTACTTTGCATAAATCGGCCAGACTGGGCACGAGATCGATGGCCGAAAAAATAGAGGTTTTGTTAATTGAGTTACATACTTTTTTATCCATCAGTCCGGGACACCAGGCGACCAGGGGAGAGCGGATCCCGCCTTCGTAAAGATGGGTCTTGAAGCCACGCAGAGGACCGGCGGAGCCGGCACCGGGATCGGGGCCGTTGTCCGAACAAATGAGAATCAAAGTGTTATTAGCCAGTTTAGAATCGTTTCTTACACGATCGAACAACTTGCCGAGTTGACGGTCCATTTCCTCCAAGACCGCCAGGTAAAGAGTTCGCTTTTTGCCATCTCCCCACTTGTCGACCGGTGGCCAATAGGGGCTATGAACATCGTCCGGCCAGAGGTTGAGGTAAAAGGGCTTTCCGTCTTTTTGTGCCAGATCGATAAAGGGTAGGGCGGCATCGACAAACCCACCGGTGATTTCTGATCTTTGTATCCATTGGTATCCATTACCGAGATGTTCGGCATGGTGCCAAAGTTTTCCGGGTTTATTCGGGTCTTGCCCAGGCTTGAGGGTGAGCGGCAGCAGCTTTGGACCCATTCCCTCGAAATTGGTCAGCGATTGATCAAATCCATATGCCGAAATGGCCGGGGCTTCCTTCACATCGCGCTGACCGCCCATGTGCCACTTGCCAAAATGCCCGGTGGCATACCCGGATTTCTGTAAAAACCTTGCCAACATGGGAGCCTTTGGATCCAGCCACTGGGCCATCCCCCTTTTTTCATTCTGGGCACGATGTCCCAGATAGGAAGAAATTTTCCAGTGCTGTGGATACTGCCCGGTGGAAATTGCCACCCGTGAGGGTGAGCAAATGGGAGAGTTTACGTAGAATTGCTCGAAGCGGATGCCCTCGTTTGCCAGACGGTCAATGTTGGGAGTTTGTACATCGATATTTCCAAAGCAGGAAAAATCCGCCCAGCCCATATCGTCGATGAAAACGAGGATGATGTTGGGTCTTTGCTCATTGGCCCAGGAAATATTTACGAGAAAACACCCCAAGCTAATCAAGGTTGTGAGCTTCCGGAATAAGCCCATCAATCCTTGCAGGAATTGGCTACAATAAAAGTGCCCGCGTATTGGATCAGGCAAGAATGTCCTTGATCACTTTTGGATGCTCCACCCCAGTGAGGCGCTGATCGAGCCCGAGGTAGCGGTAGGTGAAGCGCTCATGGTCGATGCCCAGTGCCCGTAGGATGGTGGCGTTGAGATCGTTTACATGCACCGGATTTTCCAGAATATTGTAGGAGTAATCATCAGTCCGGCCATATTCCATACCGGATTTGAATCCACCTCCGGCTACCCAGGTGGAGAAGCAGCGCCCGTGGTGATCACGTCCGTGGCTGTCCTTGGTCAGCTTGCCCTGAGAATAAACGGTGCGTCCAAATTCTCCCCCAAAGATCACGATGGTATCGTCGAGAAGTCCCCGCTGCTTGAGATCTTTAACCAAGGCGGCGGCGGGTTGGTCCACGTCCTTACACTGGTTGCGGATCGCTTTGGGCAGGGAGCCATGCTGGTCCCAGCCACGGTGAAAGAGCTGGACAAAAGGAACATTCCTTTCGGCCAACCTGCGGGCAATCAAACAATTGTGGGCAAAGGTGCCTTTTTTGCGGGCATCCGGGCCGTACATATCGAGCACATGGTCGGGCTCTTCCTTAAGGTCCACGAGTTCGGGCACGCTGGTCTGCATGCGGTAGGCCATCTCGTACTGGGCGATACGGGCATCAATTTCCAGGTCTCCTGACTGAAGTTTTTTGTGCTTGTTGATCTCGGCGATGCCATCGAGCATATCCCGGCGCATACTTTGGGATATACCATTGGGGTTGGAGAGATAAAGGACTGGGTCCCCGGCAGAGCGAAATTTTATGCCCTGGTGCCTGGAGGGCAGGAATCCGCTGCCCCAGAGGCGGTCATAGAGTGCCTGCGGGTTGCCATTGCCCCTGGAAATCATCACCACATAGCCAGGAAGGTTTTGGTTTAAGCTGCCCATGCCCCAGTCCAGCCAGGCACCCATGGCAGGCTTGCCGGGTTGCTGGGAGCCGGTGTTGATCGCGGTGATCGCAGGGTCATGGTTGATCGCTTCGGTATGCATGGATTTGATCAAACAAATATCATCGGCAATGGAGGCAGTGTGGGGAACAAGCTCACTAAACCAGGTGCCGTTTTGCCCATGCTTGGTAAATTCGAACATCGGGGCGACGCAGGGGAAGGAGGACTGTCCAGATGTCATCCCGGTGATGCGCTGACCGTTGCGGATACTGTCGGGCAGTTCCTGACCGTGGTACTCACGCAATTTGGGGTGATAATCGAACATATCGATATGGGAGGGGCCGCCGGACATGAACAAATAGATCACCCGTTTAGCGGTGGGCTTAAAGTGGGTTCGGCCAAGGGTGCCAGGCAGGGGGACGGTACCGCCGGATTTCCCCACCGCACCAATCAGGGGGGCAGCGAGGTTGGCAAAGCCCATGGCTCCCATGCCCATCGCTCCAAGGCGGAGCATTTGTCTACGGGTAAAAGTTTGGTGTAGTTCGAGAGGGTTCATAATTTTTTCTGTTCTCCTTATTCTCGGTTTAAAGTTTCGTCCAGGTTGAGGATCATGGAGGCAAGAACCGTCCAGGTGGCATGCTCCTTGGCATCGATGGATTTCTCCCGGGGTGAATCTCCCATCGCCAGCAATTGGTCGGCCTGTGCAGGGTTTTGATCAAAGACAGCTTTCTGCTTGTCGTAAGCCTTCTTCAACACCTGCTGGCGCAAATCGTCTGCCGGGCGCCCCGTAGCCAGTTCAAAAGCCCGGTTTACCTGACCGGGAAAATCCTTGGGGCTGGTAAGCAGAACCCGCTGGGCAAAGAAGCGGGAGGCTTCCACAAACTGCACATCATTGAGGGTAACCAGTGACTGCATGGGGGTGTTGGTACGCTGGCGCTGAATGGTGCAGATTTCTCGGCTGGGTGTATCAAAGGCAAGCATGGCAGGCTGGGGGGAGGAGCGTTTCCAGTAGGTATACATACTGCGCCGGTAGATCTTATCTCCTTTGTCTTGAACAAACTTCCGGTTTCGGTCCAGGGACACCTCGTTCCAAAGGCCAGCGGGTTGGTAGGGCTTTACGCCGGGCCCTCCAAATTTTTTGTTAAGCAATCCACTGACATAAAGAGCCTGATCGCGCACAAATTCTCCCATCATTCGAAAGCGTGGGGCCCGGGCGAAGTAGAGATTTTCAGGGTCCTTGATCAGATGTTCCTCGGTGATGACAGAGGACTGGCGGTAAGTTGCGGAGGTAACCAGCTGGCGGATGGCACGCTTCACATCCCAGTCGCTCTCGATAAAATCGGCCGCCAGCCAATTGAGCAAATCCTGGTGGGTGGGCCATTTGCCCTGTGATCCGAAGTCGCTGGGGGTATCAGAAATACCGCGCCCAAAAATGGTCTGCCAGTAGCGGTTCACCGTGACCCGTGGGGTGAGTGGGTTTTCCTTATCCGTTAACCACTTAGCCAGTCCGAGACGGTTCTTGCCGTTATTCTCTTTCATTGCCGGAAGAAAGTTAGGCGTATTGGGCTGAATGACCTTGGATTTGTCGGGGGAGCTGTACTGCCCGCGCACTAGCAGATAAGTCTCGCGCATCTGGTTGGGCGGGTTGTCTCCCATCACCATCGAAGTAATTTTTGCGTTTCTAAGTTGGTTGAGCTGGGTTTGCTTGGTGTTGCGGTCCGCAAGCAGGTTTTTGTACTCCTTGTCAAAGCGGTTGAGATACTCATCGTGGAGCAGGGTTCGTTGGGCATTCGCGAGGGTATCCAGTGGTTTAGCAAAAAGAGGAGAGAGGGTATCCACTTTGCTTAATTTCTCCACATCTTTGCGGTTGAGAACGCGGTGGTAGAGCCCGATCTCATCAATCTCAATACCTTTTGCAGGAGTGCCATAGTAGCGGCGCCCAATCCGGAAGGTTTTATCAGTGTGGATGGTGGCGTTGAGATCGTCCTCAGCGATATTTTTCTGTTGGCTTGCACCATTAATAAAAATATCGATACCGGCCGCTTTTCCGGAACCATCATAGGTTATACATAAGTGATTCCAAACATTCAGCGGAAGTGGAGTTTTCGAGACCACTTTGATCGCATTGCTTGGCCAGGCATGGATGAGGTGGATGCCGGGTTGGCCGTTTTCCATCCATACATCGTATCCGCGGTGCTTGGCTGGCTCATCCATCTTGCTGAGGATAGCACCGCTGGTCTTTTCGGAAGGTTTTACCCACATAGACCAGGAAAAGGCCTGATTGTACTCAAGTTCACCAGCGGTAGGGGAGTCGATAAAGCCTCCATCTTCTACCTTGAATCCTGAGGCTACCTTGCCCAGTTCGGTCTGCTTGGCCTTGCCATGGATTACATAAGTGTCCTTTCCGTTGGTGTTGTCTTTGGTTTGGTTGCCCTCAAAGGAATTAAAATCGATGGAGGAGACCAAGCCCTTGGGCATGGGTATGAAGCGGAAGGAAAGTTCCATTACCTCGGCCACCTCATTTTCCATGAGGGCACGGTTGTAAACCCGCACATCGTCGATGTCGGTGTCATTTAACTGGGCGGAACGGAATCTCCGTCCGATATGAAAAGGTTTATCCGTACGGATGGTGTTTTTCTTGAGGGTGTGGTGGGGATTGCCTTTGTCCTGCTTTTTACCATCCACATAAATTTCCACCGAATTGGCGGCTGCCTTCCCGTTATAGGTTACACAAACATGCTGCCACTTATTTTCCTTGAGCGGGGATTTCGCCACCACTTTATGGGCATTGTCCGGCCAGGCATGAATAATGTGTATACCGGGGCGGCCACCCTCCATCCACAAGTCATACCCGCGGAATTTGTTGGATTCGTCCATCCTGCCAATCACTGCCCCGCTAAGCTGGTTGTTGGAAGGCTTTACCCATGCACTTAAGGAAAAGGCCTGGTTGTGTTCGAAATCTCCGAAGTTGGGAACCTCGGCATAAGCATTTTTCTCAATTCTTATTCCGCTTTTGAATTTGGCATTTGCCACCTTTACAGGGGAATCCCGTAAAACTGCAGGGGTTGCTTCGGGGACCCCATGGTCGGATTTGTTGTTTTCCAGATCCACCCGGTCGAAAGGGAAGAAACCAAGCAGACCATCCGGTTCCAGAATGCCCGGATTGGTTTTGATGTCCTTGGAGCATTGAGCGAACCAATTTTGGAAAGGGTCGAGAGATTGCCGGCGTCGGGCATTGAGTTTGCCGCGGGCATCCTGCAATACCTTTTCAGAGTCAGCCAATTGTTTTTCGCGCTCCGGAGTCATGATTTCTACTACAGGGGCTTGGTTTCCGCGGCGGGTTTGCATGCCGGGGTCGGCATTGTTGTTAAAGAAGGCAAACATCTGGTAGTACTCGTGCTGGGAGAACGGGTCGTACATATGATCATGGCATTGGGCGCACTCAAAGGTCATCCCCAGCCAGACATTGGAAGTGGTTTTTACCCGGTCGACCACATATTCCACCCGGAATTCCTCCGCAATGGCACCGCCCTCATCCGTGGTGGCATGGTTACGGTTAAACCCAGAGGCAATTTTTTGCTCCAAGGATGCTTCGGGCAGCAGATCCCCCGCGATTTGCTCAATGGTAAATTCGTCAAAAGGCTTGTTGTCGCGGTAGGCGTTGAGTACCCAGTCTCTCCAGGGCCACATGTCGCGCGGGCCGTCGTCGTGAAATACGGAGGTGTCCCCGTAGCGGGCAGCATCCATCCATACGAGGGTCATCCGCTCAGCGTATTCATCGGATGCGAGCAAGCGGTCGACCAATTTTTCGTAGGCATCGGGGGATTGATCGTGTAAAAATTCGTGCACTTCGGAAGGGCGGGGGGGCAGACCGGTGAGGTCGAGGTAAAGCCGGCGGATGAGGGTGCGTCTGTCCGCTTCAGGGGATGGCTTCATGCCCAGATCATCGAGCTTTTCGAGGATGAAATGATCGATCTCATTTTTTGCCCATTTTTTGTCCGAGGTTTCCGGAATGGCTGGCTTGGCTACGGGCAGGTAGGACCAGTGGCCCTCCCACTTCGCCCCCTGCTCAATCCATTGGGTGAGGATATCCTTTTCCTCCTCGGTCAGTTCCTTTTTGCTTTCGGGCGGGGGCATGATGTCGTCGGGATCATCCGACATGATACGGTGCCATGCCTCGCTGTCATCGGTACTGCCGGGTACAATGGCCGCAAATCCATCCTTCTCGAAGTAGGCTTCCTCCGGGAGGTCCAGTCTGAGGTCTGCCTCGCGGAATTTCTCGGAGGGACCGTGGCAATGGAAACACTTCCCCGAAAGAATGGGGCGGACATCCCGGTTGAATTGGATTACTCTTTCCTGTTTTGCGGACAGAAAAGAAAGCGGAAGAATTGCTAAAAAGATAAGGCTTCGCAAAGTCATATAATTACATTGTTGTAAGATAATAGAACGCACTCAAGAAATTAACCCACAAAAAAGCGTAAATCATTTGACGATTTGCGACGCAATAGAGATTCCTTTCGACAAGTTTGGCGGTGAATATTTCATAGGCGTACAATTATCCACACCAACGATGGGTACAGATCTGACAAAATTTAAAACAAAATGCCTATTTATGTAAAAATAAAGTTGAAGTTTAAATTTACATTAATTCTTCCCTTTTAAAAGAACCCAACTCTTATGGAATCATAAGAAAGTGTATCATACATTTGAACATTGGCTGGAAGAGAACCGTCGATTAGGGTAACGAATAGATTTATATTTTAAACCATTATGGAAACCAGCGAAGAAGCACCAGCCACTGAAGAGCAAAACGAACAACCCGAAGTTTCAGAGGAAACCATGGATTTTGATGCGGTCGACCTGATGCTTCATGGCAATTTACAGGCTCAGATACGCTACGGGATGGTCAAGGGGATGGCCGAGGCTCTCGATGAAAAAGCACAACTTCTGATCGAGGCGGAATCGAATTTTGAGCCCCAGGAAGATGAAACATTTGCCGAGATTGCCCTGCCGGAGATCGAGGCCATGGCCAGTGCGGTGACCGAGGAATGGGTGGATTTTTCCAAACTCCGCTATTGGGAGACATGTCAGACCGCCGAGGTGGAGTGGGAGGAGTACAAGGATGAGAAGGGCGAGGTTGCTCAGCGCGTCCCCTACGGTCGCCCCTTGGAAGAGGCCAAAGAAGGAAACCGTCTGCTTGCCAACCTCGAAAAGATACACATCTGGTTGGAGCAGGTGCATCATTTGCACGAGCAAAAAGGCATGGGCTGGGTATCTCCCCATGGATGTCCGGAAGATGGCCAACATGCCTACGATGCCCGCCGGATATGCCTGGAGAAATTAAATTCAAGCATAGAAGCAATCCGTGGAAATTTTGATATCTAATTTATAATTATGAAAAATCCATCGATTTGGGTAATTGCATGCCTGTTATCGTTATCGCTGTCTGCCAGTTGGAGGCCCGATGATAAGGCGGCAGTGTTTTCCCTAAAACCTGACCAGGTACTGGGAAGTCCTTATTTCAGTGAGGTACTCAATACTTATGGGCTAATCGGCTTTGGCTACACCAATTTAATGAAGGACCGCCACTTGGTTGATTTGCAAAAAGAGATGGGCGTACAGATCAAAGATACAAGTGAGGTCTCTTTTGTTGTGGGAAACTTTTTGGAAACTATGGTCAATTTCCCCGTTTCCACTTCTGGGAATTACCATGCCTTAAACAACTCTTCCTTAACTTTTATTGTAAAAACTAAAGGCGAGGTGTCCCCAGATACATTTTTTGAGAAATTTGACCGGTGGGCATCCGGGCCTGCCTTCCGGGCCTCAGATATTGAACGATTTCGCAGAGATGCCCGGATTGAACCGGATAAAATTGAAGAAATGAGCAAAAAAACCCGGTTGCAAAAGAAACATTATACCGGGATGGAAAAGTCTGAAAAGGTGGGCAAAACCACCCTTTTTTCAGTCCCTGCGAGTGCGATGGAGCAAGCATTTCAAAAGAATGGTCTGGAAGAAATTAAAATTACCCTAGGCATGCAGGCGGACAAGGGTGCTACCACATTTGCCCTCGGTTCCAGAAAAAGTGTGCTGGGATTTTTTGAAAACGAAAATAAGGGAGCGGCAGTGTCCCCGAGTTCTCAGAGCGATGATTTTGCCTCCTTTTCACTGCCTTTGGACGGTGAACTGCTCAAGCAATTAGAGAACAATAAACTATCTGACCCCAATGGCCCGCTCGGTCCCCTTGCCACAACCCTCGGGGAAGCGATGTATCAGATAAAAGAAATTTCTGGTTCTGCAAAACTTTCAGGAGGTCGGGCTCACCTGGACCTCGTGGTAAGTTGCAAGGATGCTCAATCC
>CALKMX010000028.1 GCA_938091675.1 uncultured Opitutales bacterium | reverse complement strand
ATCCACTCTCCTTTTTCACTAGTGGTGGTATTTTTCTTCTGCCCGGCAAAACTTACGGATACTTTTTCGCCGGGTTCTCCCCATCCCCAAATCGGCACAGGCAGATCGCGTTGAAGCACCATATTGCTGCTAATCACACTGGGCAGCTCGATAACTGCCCAGGAGAAAGAACAGATGAATAAAGAAAGAAAAGAGAATCCCCAGATTTTTTTCATAAAAGCTAGGAGATAATTTCCTTCTTTAGTTGAGGCAAAGAGGAAATGGAGGAATGGGAGATATTTTTAGCCTAGGATGGATGATATCGGTAGCGAATCGGGCTTTGGGACACTTTTGTTTCGATGTCCTGAAAAGTTCCGTTTTATATATCAGGTGAATGGATAAAAAAGATATAATCGATTTGCTCGAAAAGAGTTGGGTAACAAAAGACTCCTAATGAAAAAATATTTACAGAAAATCTGTCGTGGAATTGGCCGAAGAATGATTAACTGGTCTGATTCCTCACCCGTTGATCAACTGCCTATAGATTACCGGTGGATGGATGCTCAAAATGAAAAAGAGGCAACGATTTTTATAGTTAAAAGATTACTAGCTACTTTAGAAAAAGAAAAATCTCGGATGATTTTCTTGGTCGGTAATGACCATCAATTTGCAGAAGAAATCAAAAAACAACTTTCAGCACATTATTCTGTAGAAAAATTTCCTTCAGTCGAAAAACTAAAAAGCAAAATTCAACAAAATGATTTTCAAGGGGTAATTGGAATAGCTGAACTAACCTCCAAAAGAATCCATGAAATTGCGGTTGAGCTAATTACATCACATGAAACCAACTCCATTCCATTCGAGTATTCAGTAATTCCAAAGCTCGAAAATGCGAAAATTGGAAGGATGTATGAAAATTCTGCTGATTTTATTTCACCTTTATTTATTCAAAAAATATCATGCTTCGATTTGCATGAAGAATCCTGCAATAAATTTGAGCCCAAAACAGGCTTGCGAGACTTTATGGATCTTGCTCAGTGCATCAATTATGTGACATCACGATCTTTGGAAGGAGATTTTGCTGAATTTGGTTCATTCAAAGGGCAGAGTGGATATTTAACCGCCAGCTATTTAAAGAAAATAAATAGTGATAAAAAACTTTTCATGTTCGATGCATTTGAAAGTTTCCCCATCGAATCTATTGGCGTAGATAGATTTTGGAGCAACACGCATGAAGTTGATTTCGCGGAAATTTCCCAAAAATTTGAAAGTTTCCCAAATGTACAACTCATTAAAGGTGATTTTACTAAAACTTTCTCTCAATCAAATTGTAAGAAATTATGCTTGGTATTCGCAGATTGTGATTCCTTCCGAGGTACAGAATTTATCATAAAAGAAATTTTTGATGATTTGTTGGTGGTTGGAGGAATGATGATTTTTGAAGATTATGGACACGCCAATCTACTCGGTAATCGATTGGCGGTTCATAAAGCATTTGACCAAAAGTCCAATGCATTCTGCTTCTTTTCGCATTTCAGCGGTTCTTTTCTGGTTTGTAAACTTTCCTGATGGATAAAAAAGATATAATCGATTTGCTCGAAAGCATCGGGACGATGCTGGAAATAAAAGGAGAAAACCCATTCAAGGTGCGTGCTTATTATTCTGGTGCCCGGACTTTGCAAACCATGGAGGAGGATTTGGGCGAGGTGATTGCAGCGGGTAGGCTGGGGGATATTCCCGGGATAGGCAAAGCCCTGACCGAAAAGATAGAAAATTTATATACCACAGGAGAACTTGAATTTTATGATAAGCTGGTGGCTTCGGTTCCCTCAGGCTTGATGGATCTATTGGAGGTGCCGGGACTGGGAGGTAAGAAAATTAAAGCCCTTCATGAACAACTGGGCATAGACTCGATCGAGTCCCTTACGCAGGCGTGTAATGCCGGAAAAGTTGCTGAACTCAAGGGATTTGGGGAGAAGACACAGGAGAAGATACTTTCCGGTATTAAAAACCGGGAGGCCTATGCCGCCCGTCATTTATGGTGGGACGCGAGAAGGGTGGTGGATGAAATTTTGCCAGAACTTCGTGCTTTGCCCCAAGTGGAGCGGGCAGAGGCAGCGGGCAGTTTTCGCCGGGGTATGGAAACCGTGGGAGATCTGGACTTCATTGTGGCATCCTCGAATCCTGCTCCGATTATGGACTGGTTTACTTCGATGGTTGGAATTGCCGAGGTGACCGCACATGGGGATACCAAGGCAAGCATCCGCTTGGAGGGCGGTATGCAGGCGGATTTAAGAGTGGTGCCGGCAGAGCAGTTTTATTTTGCCCTGCATCATTTCACTGGCTCAAAGGATCATAATGTGAGGATGCGCCAAAAAGCCCTGTCCATGGGATTAAGTTTGAGCGAGTGGGGCTTGCGTCCGGAAGAAGATAAAGATGCCTCCCGCCAAGCGGGTACCATAGTGGCTGATTCGGAGGAGGATGTTTTCAAGGCTCTGGGGCTTAATTTTGTTCCTCCCGCTCTGCGTGAGGGCATGGGGGAAGTGGAAGCAGCTGAGAAGAATGAACTACCGGATCTTTTACAATACGAGGATTTAAAGGGTTGCTTTCATAATCACACCACAGCATCGGATGGAAGAAATTCCCTCGAAGAAATTGCTGAGGAAGCCGACCGAAGAGGATGGGCTTATCTTGGGATAGCGGATCATTCCAAGGCCAGCTTTCAGGCTAATGGATTGGATGGAGAGAGATTATTGAAACAAGTCTCTGCCATCCATGAACTCAACGAAAGTGGAGGGTTTCGGGCACATTTATTTTCCGGTTCGGAAGTAGATATTTTATCGGGTGGACGACTTGATTTTGAGGATAGTATTCTGGAGCAGCTCGATTATGTGGTGGCCTCGGTGCACAATGGATTAAGCCAGGATGAGGAAACCATGACCGATCGATTGATCCGGGCCATTGAGCACCCTGCGGTCACCATGATTGGACACCTGAGCGGAAGGCTGCTGCTGCGAAGGGAGGCAAGTAAGATGAAGATCCAGAAAATCATCGATGCTGCACTGGCTAATGAAACCATTCTTGAGCTGAATGCCAACCCTATGCGCCTAGATATGGACTGGAGGCACTGGCGCCGGGCGGCCGAAAAAGGACTGGTGTGCTGTATCAACCCAGATGCTCACGCCCTTCATCATTTTGATTATCAGCTGGCGGGTGTAAATGCCGCCCGCAAGGGGTGGTTGACTAAGGAAAATGTATTCAATACCCGCCCCTTGTCTGAGATTAAAAATTATCTCGGGAAAAGCTAAGGTTTTCGGAGCGTTTCATTCGCTATGGCTTTGCTAACCTATCGTAACCTGTCCGTTTCTTATGGCGGACCCATGCTTTTGGACGATACGGGTATTACCATCGATAAAAAGGAGCGAATCTGTCTCCTGGGCAGAAACGGCGAAGGGAAGAGCACTTTGCTGCGAATTCTTGCGGGGCAGGTAAATGCGGATAAGGGAGAGTTTGAGAGGCTGCCAGATTTGCGGATAGCTAAGCTGGATCAGGAAATACCGGTTGATATTACGGGCACGGTTTTCGAAGTGGTTTCCCAAGGGCTTGGAGAAAAAGGGGATTTATTAAGGAAGTACAACTCCGCAGTTCGAAAATTGGCAGAAAACCCCCAGGATGAAACATGCAGTTCCTTGTTGGACCAACTGCAAGAACAATTAGATCAGACGGACGGGTGGGACCTTGATCACCAGGTGGCTTCGGTGATTGATCGGGTGGGTTTAAAATCAGAGGAATTATTTGAGTCGCAGTCCGGGGGCAATCAAAGCCGGGCAATGCTGGCACGGGCACTGGTCGCTGAACCTCATTTGTTGATTCTCGATGAACCGACCAATCACTTGGATTTTGCAGGCATTCGCTGGCTGGAAGAGTTTTTGAAAAAATCGGACTTGGCGGTTGTTTTTGTATCCCATGACCGAGCTTTTTTAAAATCCGTGGCTACGAGGATTATTGAACTGGACCGGGGTAAGTTGACCTCCTGGACCTGTGGATATGAAAAGTTCTTGGAACGCCGGGCAGAGGTGCTTGCTGCCGAACAAAAAAATCAGGCGGTGTTTGATAAGAAACTTGCCGAGGAAGAGGTGTGGATAAGAAAGGGAATACAGGCCCGCAGGACGAGGAATGAGGGCCGGGTGCGTGCCTTGTTTAAGATGAGGGAGGAGCGTGCCGTCCGCAGAGATTTACAGGGAAGGGCAAACCTATCGTCACATGATGGACAAACTTCCGGCCGCAAAGTGATCGCAGTGAAAGAACTTTCCTATTCCTGGGATAAACTCCCTATTATCTCAAATTTTTCGACCACGGTCTGGCGGGGGGATAAGATCGGTGTGGTCGGGCTGAACGGCTCGGGCAAATCGACCCTGCTTCAATTGCTCCTTAAACAACTGGAGCCGCAATCCGGAAGGGTGGAGCATGGAACGAAACTGGAAATTGCCTATTTTGATCAGTTGAAGGGGCAGATCCGGGAAGACTGGTCGGTCGCGGAGAATGTGGCACCGAATGGAGATTTTGTGGAACTTAACGGGGAACGAAAGCACATTCTCTCCTACCTGCGGGACTTTCTCTTTTTACCTGAAGCCGCCCGGGCACCCGCCCGAATGCTATCGGGGGGGGAGCGTGCCCGTCTACTTCTTGCCAAATTATTTGTACAGCCTGCAAATTTACTGGTGATGGATGAGCCGACCAACGATCTGGATATCGAGACCATCGAATTGCTGGAGGAAAGATTGCTCGAATATACCGGCACCCTCTTGTTGGTCAGTCATGATCGTGACTTTTTGGATCAGGTGGTAACGGCAACCCTGGTGCTGGACGGAAAAGGCGGGGTGACTGAATATGCCGGTGGATGCTCCGATTGGATGAATCGAATGACCGGTTCATCTGCCACAAAGTCAAACCGGGACATTGCGTCGGGTGCCTCTCAACAACCTGAGCCAAAGAAGCGAAAGCTCTTAAACAAAGAGCGGGAAGCCCTGAAGAATTTACCTGGAATAATCGAACAGATGGAGGCGGAAAGAAACCGCATCGCCCAAGAAATGCAGGATCCTGACTATTACCGGAACCCCAAAAATGATCCAATGAAAGACCAGGCAGAGCTTGAGCGATTGGAGTTAGAGGTATCCCAATCCTATGAACGGTGGGAGGAATTGGAAGCACTCAGCTAGACACAGATCAAAAAAGTTAATTTATGAATCGTTCCCAATCCTTAATTTCTGCCACTCAAAAACTCTCACACGAAGTAAGTAGGATGAAATTCTCATCTTCCACTTCTTATGTTTACAATCCTTTGGATTATGCCTGGACAATTCATCAAGCTTACTTGGAGCTTGCCGGGAAAACGAAAAAGAAGGTTGTTTTTTTGGGGATGAACCCGGGCCCCTTTGGTATGGCCCAGACGGGCGTACCCTTTGGCGAAATTCCAGCAGTGCGTGACTGGATGGGTTTGCGGGGAAAAGTAGGTAAGCCCGATCTTGAGCATGCAAAGCGCCCGGTTGAGGGGCTTGACTGCCAGAAAAGCGAAGTAAGCGGGAAGCGGTTATGGGGATTGTTTGCCGAGCGTTTTGAATCGGCCGAAGCCTTTTTTAAGGATCACTTTGTGGCCAATTATTGCCCTCTTGTATTTATGGAGGATAC
>CALKMX010000027.1 GCA_938091675.1 uncultured Opitutales bacterium | reverse complement strand
TCGAATGGATTAACTGAGTGATTCCTAAAAATTATTATCTCTCCTTAATTACGATTGCATAGGCTGACCACCATTTGGCAGACTATGTTTTATGATAAATTTGCCTAGGTTTTCTTATCTTTTAGCCATTCTCGCTGGTTCATTTCCTCTCTTCGGCGAAAGCCCTGAGGTACGAACTGAAGTCCGCGAGGAGGGTGGTAAAAAAGTTACCTACATGTACATCGATGGGAGTAAAGTGCACGAAACCGATCCCGCTAAACAGCCTTTTCCTCCGGTGGTTGAGCCGAAGGCCTATAATGCAAGCAAGGCGAAGGCTCCTGAAAATGCAGTGGTTTTATTTGACGGTACAGTATCAAGTTTAAGCAATTGGTCAGCCATGAATGGTCAGGCTACGAAATGGAAGTTCGAGGACGGTGCTTTGATTGCTGTTCCCAGATCCGGATATATCCGCTCGAGACAGGAATTTGGTTCCTGTAAGCTATACCTGGAGTTTTCCACTCCAGTATCCGCAAAAGGTTCAGGGCAGTCCAGTGGTAACAGCGGTGTGTTTCTGATGGGCAAATATGAGATTCAGGTACTTAATTCCTTTGGTACCAATGCCAATAGCACTTACCCCGATGGTCAGTGTGGAGCTCTTTATGGGCGGGCCAAGCCTCTGGTTAATGCTTCCCGGGCACCTGGTGAGTGGCAAACCTATGAAATTGATTTTACCCGTCCTCTATTCGACAAGGAGGGCAAGGTAACCAGACGGGCCAAATTCCGGGTGGTTCATAATGGGCATCTGATTCACGACAATGTCGAATTATCCGGCGGAACTGGATGGGCAGGTCCTCACGCAGTTACTCCCTATCGAAAACATGGAGATCAAGGCCCCCTAAGCTTGCAGGATCATGGCAATCCCGTCCGCTACCGAAATATTTGGGTGGTTGATAAGGAAAAGGAGCAAGTGTCTTCCAGTACCAAGCAGGTGCTCAAGGCCTTGTTTTTTACGGGTGGTTGCTGTCATGATTATGGACAGCAAAAAAATATCATCATCGAGGGAATCAATGAACGCGTGCCCACCCAGTGGGAAGTATTCCACGAGATGGATGAAAAGAAATCCAAGGCTTTCCTTAATCGAAAGGGCTGGGCAGATCCATTCGATTATGTGGTCTATGATCAATGCTATGCCAATGAGAAAGATGTAGAATTTATCGAATCCGTGACCGCAGTGCATGCAGCGGGAAAGCCTGCTCTCGCCCTGCATTGTGCGATGCACTCCTACCACTGGAAAGTTCCTGCCCAAGAAGGAAAGATTAAGGCATGGCCCAAAATGTTGGGAGCCAGTTCCACGGGGCATGGACCTAGAATACCTGTCACAGTCAGCATCGTTCCAGAAAATCAGAAACATCCGGTAATCAAAGATCTTCCCGACGGTTGGAGAACACCAGAGGGAGAACTTTATAATGTACAGGAAGTTTATCCGGGAACCACGGTGCTGGCTTACGGAGACAATGGAAAAGATAAACAACCCCTTGAACCACAAGCCTGTATTTGGGTGAACCAGCATGGTAAGGGTAGAATCTTTGCCACCACCTTAGGACACCATAATTCAACGGTATCTACCAAGGAGTACCTCGACTTGCTGGGCAATGCAGTCAGGTGGGTTATGGGGCAATAACTGAATTAACTTCTATTTGAATCTTATGAAAAAACTATCGATGCTCATCATTCTTGGTACTTATATGGTCAGCCTATTTGCTGATGACCATGCCACCAAGCCTCTCAAAGGCTTGCTTGTAACCGGAGGTGGTCACCACGACTATGGCTTTCAGCAAAATGTGATCATGGAAGGGATCAGCCAGCGACTGCCGGTCAAATGGACGGTGATGTACGACATGGATCCACGAGAGAGTAAATCCAAGTTAAGCAAAGCAGGATGGGCGGATGGATATGACTTCGTCTTTTACAACCACTGTTTTGCCCGGGAGGATGACAAAGCGTTTATTGACTCCATCGTAAAGGTGCACGAGGGTGGGGTGCCTGCGATCGCCATGCATTGTGCGATGCATTCTTACCATATTTTTATCAAGGATCAAAAGCCGGAGGAGAAGAGCTGGAACAAGTTGATGGGGGTGCATTCCCACGGCCATGGCCCGCATGTGCCCTTCGATGTGACCAAAGTGTCTGAACATGCCCATCACCCTGCGATAAAGGATATGCCAGATAAATGGCGCACCCCCAAGGGTGAGCTCTATTTTGTGCTGAAAGTACTGGAGGGGACAAAAGTTCTCGCCTATGGGGATAACGGCCCGAAGCACAAACCTTTAGAACCCCAAGCCTGCGTATGGGTGAATGAATACGGCAAAGGCAAGGTGTTTGCCACCACCATTGGTCATCACAACGAAACCGTGTCCACAAAGGAATTCCTCGACCTGATCACCAACGGAGTACGCTGGGCGACAGACCAAAAATAAAATAATTTCGTTTCGGTTCTTCGGTCTGCCAGCCTCTAGGGTTTTTTTAATCCCTGAACTTACCAGCGGACTTTTTGCGGAAATTCCGATCGCCTCCTGAACCCTTGGGCCTTCCGCCACCTCCGCCTTTAAATCGTCCTTCACCCCTAAAATTGCTTCCTTTGCCGAACTTGCCTCCTTTGTCTGAAAATCTGCCTCCTCTTCCTCCTTGTTGGGGGCGTCCGCGATCGACTGATATGTTGAGCTGATGCCCTTGTACCCAGACTTTTTTCAAAGATTCAAGAACTTCCTTGGGCATATCCTTGGGCAGGTCGATAAAGGAGTGATCTTTAAATAGGCGAATCTTTCCAATGAATTTTGAGTCTATCCCCGCTTCATTTGCGATAGCTCCCACAAGATCCCTCTTTTCCGCCCCATGATATTCACCTACTTCCACTCGATAGCTTTGTAAGTTGTCATTACTGACATAGCGTTCTTCACGCCCGCCATCTGCTTGCCTCCTCTCTCGCTTTGGACGTGCAGCCGGCATGGGCATTTCCTCGTATAACAAGGGCTTTTTGCCTGCTTCAAGGTAAGCAAGGGCAGCGGCAACTTCCACTGAATCTTTGCCTGATTCTTCAAGAAAGCGTTGGATTGCCTGCCGATAATCGGAAAAATCGCCACTCAAGGCCTCTTCGAGGCGTGAGAAGAACTCTCCCTGTCGTCTTTCATTCATTTCTTCGAGGGTAGGAAAGGAGTACTCCTCGCAGGGCTTTTTTAAGGTTCTCTCGATCGCATTGAGCATCCGCATTTCTTTTGGAGAGACAAAGAGGATAGCATCTCCTTTACGCCCAGCCCGGCCCGTACGGCCGATCCGGTGAGTGTAAGATTCGAGGTCGAAAGGGGCGTCGTAATTAACCACATGGGAAATTTTGTCGACATCAAGCCCCCGAGCAGCAACGTCTGTGGCGACAACGATCTTGGTGCGGCCTTTACGTAAACGGTCTACTGTTTTTTCTCTGAGTTTTTGTGGCATATCCCCGTTGAGGGCCTCAGCGGGATAGCCTTTGGCCATGAGGGATTCGGCAATTTCTGTTGTCGCATTCTTAGTGCGGGCAAAAATCAACACGGCGTCAAAGGTTTCGATCTCCAAAATTCGGGTGAGCATGTCCATTTTCTCGTAAGGCCGGACTTTGAGGAAGCGTTGACGGATATCGGGAGAATTTTCCGCTTTCACCGCAATTGTTATCTCAACCGGTTCATTGAGGTGCTTGTCTGCAAGTTTGCGGATTGGCTTTGGCATGGTCGCCGAAAAAAGAGCAGTCTGACGATTAGGAGGGGTCTGCTCAAGAATCCACTCAATATCTTCAATGAATCCCATGCTAAGCATTTCATCAGCTTCATCGAGCACCAGTGCCCGAATCTGGTCCAGTTTCAAATATTTTTTCTGGATATGATCCATAACCCGGCCGGGTGTACCGACAACTACCTGTGCTCCACGCTTAAGTTCCCGAATTTGCTCGGTATAGCCAGTGCCACCATAAACCGGCAAAACATTTAAGCCGGGGATATGCTCAGCAAAGCCTTCCATGGCTTCTGCAACTTGAATGGCAAGCTCCCGGGTTGGTGCTAAGCAGATCAGTTGAACGGCTCGAAGATTTGGATCAATGCGGGAGAGAAGGGGCAGGGAAAATGCCGCAGTTTTACCAGTTCCAGTCTGGGCGACTCCAAGTAAATCGAACCCTTCTACCAAAGGTGGAATGGCTCGTTCCTGAATAGGGGAAGGCGTTTCATATCCCATGCCGGCAACGGCTTTCAGGATGCTTGGTGCAAGGTCAAAGTCTCCGAAATGGGGACCACTAGGTAATGTCTCCCCCTCGGGGAGTTCTTCTTCGCTCATAAGATTGTATATTTGTAGGCTTGGGTTCAGCATCGTGCTAGAACCTTCGCTCACTCAATCCCATGAATATTGCTACCATTCATTTGCGAGCACTTGTCCCTTAACACGACTTTAAAGATGGTTTTATAAACTATTGCGGTCAAATGACGAGCCCGAAAGTAAAAAATCGGGAAACGGATAATAAAATGTGAAAAGTCCATGAATAGCCAAAATTTATCTTTGCCATGGACCTAGTAAACAATCCAAGATTACCAATTTTAATCTATTAATATGATCATCGCTGTACCCAAGGAAACACAACCCTCTGAAAAACGGGTTGCAATCGCACCGGAAAATGTGGCTGCGTTTGCCAAGCTCGGATATGAGGTTGTTATTGAAAAAGGAGCCGGGGAGAATGCCAACCTTCCTGACTCTGCCTATGAAAATGCTGGAGCTCGAATTAGTGCGAGCACTGAGGAAGTTTGGTCCGTGGCCGACATTCTGCTAAAGGTCACTCCTCCATCATTAGACGAGGCGATGAAGGTGCGTGAGGGATCAACCTTGGTCAGCTTTGTGTATCCTGGCAGGAATGAGGAGCTTCTCGATAAACTGGGGGAGCGAAAGATCAATTTGTTAGCCATGGATTGTGTGCCCCGTATTTCCCGGGCACAATCGATGGATGCACTCAGTTCGATGGCCAATGTCGCTGGATATCGGGCCGTGGTGGAAGCCTCCCATGTTTTCGGACGATTCTTTACCGGACAGATAACCGCTGCTGGTAAAGTGCCCCCCGCCAAGGTTTTAATTATCGGGGCTGGCGTAGCTGGTTTGGCCGCAATAGGAGCCGCCAGAAACATGGGTGCAATTGTCCGTGCTTTTGATACACGACCAGCAGTCAAGGAAGAGGTGAAGAGCTTGGGTGCGGCTTTTCTTGAGCTTGATTTTAAGGAGGATGGTGCGGGTTCCGGCGGTTACGCTAAGGTAATGAGCAAGGAATTTATAGAAGCAGAAATGAAGCTGTTTGCTGAACAGGCCGCAGAGGTGGACATCATCATTACCACGGCGATGATTCCAGGCAAGAAATCCCCTATCCTAATCACTGAAGAAATGGTCAAATCGATGAAGCAGGGGTCGGTGGTGGTCGACCTCGCTGCAGAAGGTGGGGGGAATTGCGAACTTACCGAAGCGGGGACCGCAAAAGTTGCCCATGGTGTCACCATAATCGGTTACACTGACTTTCCCTCCCGCCTTCCTACTCAGTCGAGTAGGCTTTATGGAAACAACTTGGTGAAGCTGGTTCAATTACTCGGCACCGCAGATGAATTTTCCATTAACCAGGAAGACGAAGTGGTACGCGGTGCCTTGGTGCTTGACCAGGGGAAACTTAGCTGGCCACCTCCTCCCGTGGAAACATCGGTTGCCCCGGCCAAGAAGCCAGAGTCCAAACCGGTAGATATTGCTGAGGAAAAATCGAAGAATCCCTTGCTTTCTGGAGGATTCCTTCTCGGTTTGCTTTCGGTTGCCTTGCTCGCCTTGGGATGGAATGGTTCGAGCGAATTTCTCGATCAGATCACCGTTTTCGTACTCGCCTGTTTTGTCGGATACATGGTGGTTTGGAATGTTACTCCTTCCTTGCACACGCCTTTGATGAGTGTGACCAACGCGATTAGTGGAATCATCCTAATTGGCGGTATGCTCTTCGTATCGGGAGCAAATCCCTGGCTTGCCGGTGTGGCCATCTTTGTCGCCACCATTAATGTGGCCGGGGGCTTCCTCGTAACTCAGCGCATGCTGAAAATGTTTCGTAAGTAATGAACACAGAAAATTTTGCATCTTTTTATCCCTTGAGCGAAGGCCTGGTGACCATGGCCTATCTAGTTTCCGGGATCTTTTTTATCCTTAGCCTTGGGGGTCTTTCCAAGCAGGAGACGGCCAGACGGGGGAATATTTATGGTATTGTTGGGATGACCATAGCTGTATTGGCAACTTTTCTAAGCGGCAAAGTTTCCAACTTCGAACTGCTTGTTCCCTTGATGCTAGGCGGGGCAATTATTGGGGCGGTAATGGCCCGCAGGGTAGAGATGACCTCAATGCCTGAACTAGTAGCCATTCTTCACAGCTTTGTGGGATTGGCCGCCGTGCTGGTGGGAATTGCAAGTTTCCTGGATCCCGGGCACGCATTGCTGGAGGGATCGGATAAATTAATCCATGAGATCGAAATCCTACTCGGTGTGTTTATCGGTGGGGTGACTTTTACCGGTTCAGTGGTTGCGTTTGGTAAACTGCGTGGCTCCTTAAGCGGTAAACCTATTCTTCTGCCCTTTAGGCATTTCCTTAATTTGGGGATGGTGCTTGGATCGATCTATCTTGGATCGGAGTTTCTTCACCAGGGGCACGATGCCGCTTTGATTTCCCTCCTAATTGTTGCGGGTATCTCCTTTGTTCTGGGGGTGCATTTGATTGTTGCGATCGGGGGTGCAGACATGCCGGTGGTGGTTTCCATGCTCAATAGTTATTCCGGATGGGCGGCAGCAGCCGCTGGCTTCATGCTCAAGAATGACCTGCTTATCATTACCGGCGCTTTGGTGGGAAGCAGTGGGGCAATCCTCAGTTATATCATGTGCAATGCAATGAACCGGAGTCTGGTTAATGTAATCTTTGGCGGCTTTGGCACCGGCTCAGGTGGATCCGGAGGTTCAACTGAGATCGAAGGCACGATCACCGAGACCAGTGCCCATGAAGTGGCGGAGGAACTGAAGGAGGCGAAGGAAGTAATGATTGTGCCAGGGTATGGGATGGCCGTTGCCCAAGCCCAGCACGTGGTCAAAGAGATCACGGAGAATTTACGCGGTAAGGATGTCAATGTACGCTTTGCCATTCATCCTGTAGCGGGGCGTCTTCCAGGCCACATGAACGTTCTCCTCGCCGAGGCTAATGTTCCCTATGATATCGTTTTTGAAATGGATGAGGTGAACGATGACCTTCCCGAAGTGGATGTACTTCTCGTGATCGGAGCCAATGATATCGTCAATCCCTCCGCACAGGAAGAAGAGAACAGCCCCATTGCGGGCATGCCGGTGATCGAGGCATGGAAAGCCAAAACCGTGGTTGCCCTGAAGCGCAGTATGGCTACCGGATATTCCGGGGTAGAGAATCCACTTTATTACAAGGAAAACTGTCGTATGCTTTTCGGAGATGCGAAAGATTCCCTAGGTCAGGTACTTTCCGGACTGAATTAAGCCAGAAATTTTCGCAATCTTCGAAAAGAACTAATTTAGACCGGCTTTCTGCAGAAGCCAGTCCTGAGCTATTTGCCTGGGCTCACTTTCTCGGTGTGCCCACATATCCGTATGTGGGTGGATTACTTTACCCTCAGAAATCTTTCAAATCCCTGGGATGCCAAGAAAATGATGAAGGCCGCGTAAAAGACTCGTTGAGTAAGATGCTGTTTGCCGAACATTAAATTTTTTCTACTCGAACTTGCCATGCCATCTCAAGGGGATAACTTGGTGTTTTAAAAACTTTATAATTTCATGAGTACAGAACAGTCATCAACACCTACGGGAACCTGTCCATTTGGTCACGGACAGCAAGCCCCAGTAACCAACGCCGATCAATGCCCCGTCATTCATGCAGCGGGTGGGGGAACCACCAATCAGGACTGGTGGCCCAATCAGTTAAAGGTGGATATTCTACACCAGCATGATGCACGCTCCAATCCAATGGAGGATGATTTTGATTATCGGGAAGAGTTTAAGTCCATCGATTACGATGCCCTTAAAAAAGACCTCAATGATTTGATGACCGACTCCCAGGATTGGTGGCCTGCAGATTTTGGTCACTATGGTCCGTTCTTCATCCGGATGGCATGGCATGCTGCGGGCACTTACCGCACTGCGGATGGCCGCGGAGGCGGAGGGACCGGTGCCCAGCGTTTTGCCCCGCTCAACAGTTGGCCCGATAATGGTAATTTGGATAAAGCCCGCCGCTTGCTTTGGCCAATCAAACAAAAATACGGCCGTAAGATTTCCTGGGCAGACCTTTTTATTCTGACTGGAAATGTTGCATTGGAGTCCATGGGCTTCAAAACTTTCGGTTTCGGTGGTGGCCGTCCGGACATTTGGGAAACCGAGGACGATATCTACTGGGGAACCGAAGGAACCTGGCTGGACGACAAGCGTTACTCTGGCGAGCGGGATCTTGAGAATCCATTGGCAGCGGTACAAATGGGATTAATCTATGTGAACCCTGAGGGGCCCAACGGTAATCCGGATCCAATAGCCGCGGCACATGATATTCGTGAAACCTTTGGCCGGATGGCGATGAATGATGAAGAAACCGTCGCCCTTATCGCTGGTGGTCATACCTTTGGTAAAACCCACGGGGCAGGCGATGTTTCCCATGTCGGTCCGGAACCTGAAGCTGCTTCCATAGAAGAGCAAGGATTTGGATGGACCAGTAGCTATGGATCCGGTAGTGGAGCAGATGCGATCACTGCTGGTCCTGAAGTCACCTGGACTACCACTCCTACCAAGTGGGGAATCAATTACCTGGAGAATTTGTTCAACTACGAATGGGAGTTGACCACCAGCCCTGCCGGTGCGAAGCAATGGATCGCCAAGGATGCACCGGAAAGCATTCCAGATGCATTTGACTCATCCAAGATGCGCAAGCCAACCATGCTTACCACAGACTTGTCCCTCAGGTTTGATCCAGCTTACGAAAAGATCTCCCGTAGTTTTCTGGAAAATCCTGATAAATATGCAGACGCATTTGCCCGTGCCTGGTTTAAACTCACCCATCGGGATATGGGGCCCAAGTGCCGCTACCTTGGACCAGAAGTGCCTACTGAGGAATTGATCTGGCAGGATCCCATTCCTGCCTGTGATCATGATCTGATCAGTGAATCTCAGGCTGCAGAACTTAAGCAAAAGATTATCGCTTCTGAGCTCACCATTTCTGAGCTGGTTTCCACTGCCTGGGCATCCGCATCCACTTATCGGGGTTCCGATATGCGTGGAGGTGCCAACGGTGCCCGTGTGCGTCTAGCTCCTCAAAAAGATTGGGAGGTAAACGAACCAACCCAACTGGCTAAAGTGCTGGAAAGATTGGAGGCAATCCAAGCCGAGTTCAATTCAGGCGGAAGCAAGGTGTCCCTCGCGGACTTAATCGTACTTGCAGGTAATGCGGCGGTAGAGGAAGCTGCCAAAAAAGCCGGAGTTGAAATAAGCCTTAACTTTATTCCTGGCAGAATGGATGCATCCCAGGAGCAAACGGATGTCGATTCTTTTGGTGTATTGGAGCCCATGGTTGATGGCTTCCGTAATTTTGCCAAAAAACGCTACAGCGTGCCCACCGAGTCCCTCCTTATCGACCGTGCACAATTGCTCACTCTTACCGGTGCTGAGTTAACCGCACTGATTGGAGGTTTGCGTGTCTTGGGTGCCAATCATGGACAATCCAAGCACGGCGTATTCACCGACAGTCCTGAAACCCTGAGCAACGATTTCTTCGTCAATCTTCTCGATATGTCGACCAAGTGGTCTCCCGTTAATGACGAGGCGGAGGAGTTTGAGGGCCGTGATCGTAGTAGTGGTGATGTTAAATGGACCGCTACCCGGGCCGATCTGATATTCGGATCCAACTCACGTCTGCGTGCTTACGCAGAGGTATATGCCTGTTCCGATTCGAAAAAGAAATTTGTTCAGGATTTTGCCAAGGCATGGACCAAGGTAATGAACCTAGATCGTTTCGATCTGAAGTAAGATTCAGTTTAAAACTCTCTCAAAGAGACCGTCCGGAAACCGGCGGTCTTTTTGTTTACTTGGAAAGGAAATCCTGGGCAGGATGACCAGAAGCTAAAAATTTCCCTCTGTCCCAAGCTGGTACTAATTGGTTATCTTGCCAGCGATTCACTCGGTAAAGAGTGGCGAAATTAAAGGCAGAAGCCTGTTCTCCCTGTCCTCCCACGACTTCGCTTCCGCGGCGGACATTGTCCTGCATCCAGGCAGGCAGGCGTAGATGAAAAGGATTTCGCTCGAGTTCTCCCCGGTGATGGGAGAGGGCTCCGATTAATTCGGCCACTTCATCAGCGGTATTTTCCACCATTAGGTTGGGTTCTGGCATTTGTCCCCAGTATTCCGTCTGAATGATCCAAGGTGAAAACTCATTAGACTTTTTGAGTGCAGATATCGCCAATAGATGAACCCCAAGATGCGTTTGGTTCCAGTCCTTTGAGTGGGGAACAAAGATAGCCATGGGGTTGTATTTCGAAAAAATTTCACTCAAGATATCCACGCATTTGTTCCAATGCACTGGGTCTTTCTCGGGGGTTTCGGGGCGGATTGGGTCCAGCCCGTTTTCCGCCGTTAGTTCCAGATCAAAGCCAATCCATTCACAGGCCTTGCTCAATTCGGTTAATCTCTCCTGCTTTCTCTGAGGATTACTGCCTAGTGTGATCGCCACATTTATTATGCGTATGCTACCTTCTTTCATCAGGCGAAGAGGTAATCCTCCAATGATGCACTCATCATCTGGGTGGGGAGACAGGATCAAGGCTACTGGAGCATTTTGGGAAATACTCGGAGGAGTAGGCTTAGCGAAATTTCCATAGGGTAGGGTACGCCCCTCTTCGAAAAGTCGCTTTACCGAGTTTACATAATCAAGATATGGGTTGGTTGACATCTGGATTCGAATTATTCTAGATCACCGATAAATCGTCAACTTTTGCCTC
>CALKMX010000026.1 GCA_938091675.1 uncultured Opitutales bacterium | reverse complement strand
GCGGGCCATCATCGGTATGTATACGGAAATATCGGCGAAAACTGGCATCGGTTGAGGCAGGATGCAGAGGGCAGTCACCATAAGGCGTGGATTGAATAATCCATTTGCACAGGGCATCCCTGCGTTCATCCGCCACCATTACATCCACACGGTAACTTTCTTCGAAAAAAAATCCTTCCGTCAAAGAAAAAATTTTTGAACCGCTAAACTGCCCGTAAGATAGGCAAGCGGATGAGAAAAAAATTGAAGGGTTTGAACCTTATCAGGAACCGAGTCGCAGGTCAGGAACAAGGTATTGAGTGACATAATCTTTCACCGCATCTTCGAGGCCAAAGAGCTCATTGCGGTATCCTGCCGTGCGAATTTTTTGAATATTTGCCTCAGTGAAATATTGATATTTGTCTCGGAGAATTTCGGGCATTTCCACAAATCTTATATTTGTCTCGCGTCCTAGTGCCGAAAAAATTGCCCCGCCCAGATCCAGCCAGGTTCTGGCTTTGCCATTTCCCAAATTAAACAACCCGTTGGCATGCGATGTTTCTGCAAGCCAAAGGGTCATCAATACCGAGTCCTTGACATAAAGAAAATCACGCATCTGTTCCCCATCCCGGTAGTCTGGGTGATGGCTTTTAAAAAGGGTCATCTCACCCGTGGATACAATTTGTTCATAAGCCTTGCTCACCACCGAGCGCATATCGCCTTTATGTTCCTCATTTGGTCCGTAAACATTAAAATATTTGAGTCCCACAATATGGCCAAGCCACCCATTTTGCTGTGCGAGCAGATCAAACTTGTGTTTGGACCATCCATAAAGGTTAAGGGGCTGAAACTTTTGCAAGTCTTCCTCCTGATCATCCATGCCCAAGGAACCATCCCCATAGGTGGATGCGGAAGAGGCATAGACAAAGCGAACATGATTTTCGAGGGACCAGTCGCAAAGTTCACGGGTGTATTCGAGGTTGTTATCCCGCAGGTAATCCTCGTTTGTTTCCGTGGTGCTGGAGCAAGCTCCAAGATGAAAAATTGTGGAAATACCGGAAAGGTCGGAACTATTATCCCTAACCATCATACGGAAATCTTCGGGTGATAAGGTACGGGAGTAAGCGAGGGAGGAAAGGTTTCTGCTTTTCAGGGTGCCGGGTTCCGCCCAATCAACCAGCCAGATATCTTGGTAGTCCCGGTTGTTTAATCCCCAGATTATTGCACTGCCTATCAATCCCGCACCACCAGTAACGACCAGCGTGCCTTTTCCCAGATCACTCATGGGAAAGCTCGATGGACCGGGCCCGGGCAGCTTCCACGGCATGACGGACAATTGTGCGTAACTCGTCTGCGGTAAAACTTTCAAGTGCAGCCTGGGTGGTGCCGTTGGGAGAGGTCACCTGATCGCGCAGTTCCTTGGGGTGAAGTTCGGAAGATTCCATCAGGCGGGCTGCTCCGGTAACGGTGCGAAGGGCAAGTTCACGGGAGAGCTGATCGGATAAGCCGACCGCCCGGCCTGCTTCTTCGAGGGCACAGGTAAATTCAAAAACATAGGCGGGACCGCTGCCACTTATGGCAGTCACACGGTCAAGGTCTGCTTCCTCCCCAAGTTCATAGGCGGTCCCAAGTGACGACAGGATAATTTCAATAAGCTGGCGGTCCTTCTGTTCGGGTGACTTGGCAAAAAGATAGCCAGTAACGCCATGGCCAATCTGCCCCGGGGTGTTGGGCATCGAGCGTGCAATGTTTCTGGCATTTGGGAACACTTCTGATAGACGGGGCAGGGGGATGCCTGCCATGATGGAAAGGACCAGGCAGTCTGTTGCCAGATCCGATGCGGTCGGAGGAAGCTCTGTCAGTTGTTGGGGCTTGCATCCAAGCACGAGCACGGAAGGGGAGGAGGAGAGCATTTGTTCGACCGATTCAAAACGCGTAATCCCCGTAGCTTCAGCCAATTTTTCCGATGTTCCATCCTTGGCCGAGCAACACCCAATTTCAGCGGCAGAGAAAGAATTTGTCCGTAACAGGCTTTGAACAATGGCAGAAACCATTTTTCCCGCACCAATGAACGCAAGGGTAGGATTCATACGGATTCCTCTTTGTTGCTTTTTTCCTGGATGGTAATTGTGGCACCCACCATGTCGTGAAGGCACCGGCGTTTACGGTTAAGAAAGCAGAAAAGAAAATTCAACAATCCCGGAAGTAAAAATGGGGTGATGAGGATAAGGGCACTTAAACCCTTACAGAGAGCCCGGAAAAACAGCCGAAAGGGGGATGACGGAAGTTCCTGACCATCCATCCGCACGCTTGATAAGCCAAAAGTTGCCTTGCCCAGACTTTTGCCTCCAAAATAACGCTCTCCAATAAAAAAGTACAGAACCGGAAGAAAGCATGCCCACACCACCATCGCCATCAGCATTTCATAAGTTTCGGGGGATAGGTTGGAATCGTGAATAAAGCGTGCCATTTCCTCCGAATTGATCTGTTCCTCCTTGGGCAGAAGGGTGGCTTGCTGGAGAAGATGTTTAAACTCTTCCTGCGTGTGAATATCCCAAAATCTGGGCATAAAATGAGCAAGCAATTGAAGCAGAAGGATGATCAAAATAAAATCCATCGCAAAAGCGATCAATCGTTTGATCAAAGGGGCAGGTTCCAGATTGACAGATGGACTTGCCTCGTCCTCCTCGTCCAGGGTTCGGGTAGGGGAATCGTTCATGATTGGGTTTGAATGATCTGCTCGTAGGCTTGGACGGTATTGGACATGAGCATAGCCACGGTCATTGGACCAACCCCACCTGGTACTGGGGTGATAAAAGATGTCTTCGGGGAAACTTCATCAAAATCCACATCACCCACTAAACGGAAACCTGATTTTGTGGAATGATCAGCGATACGATTAATTCCAACATCGATCACCGCACATCCCTGTTTGACCATTTGTGCAGTTACAAAATTCGGTTTTCCTATGGCCGCAATAAGAATGTCCGCCTCTTTTGTGATGGACGGGAGGTTGTGGGTCCGGGAGTGGCAGAATGTAACCGTGGCATTTCCGGGAATCGAGCGGTTGAGCAGGAGCATGCCGACCGGTTTTCCCACAATTAAGCTGCGGCCGAGTACAACCACGCGTTTGCCACTTGTCTCGATCCCAGAACGCCTGATTAATTCAACAATACCTGCTGGGGTGCATGAGCGAAAAGCGTCGGGTTGCTCCTGGCATAATTTTCCCAGGTTGGTGGCATGGAATCCATCCACATCCTTAGCTGGATTGACCCGGTTAAATATACTGACCTCATTTACATGGGAAGGCAGGGGGGCCTGCACCAGGATTCCATGAACGGAATCATCCGCGTTCAAACGGTCAATCTCTTGGAGTAAATCAGACTCAGAAATAGAGGTTGGGAAAACGACAAGCCTGGCATCAATACCAATAGACTGGGCGGTTCTTTCCTTCTTTTTAACATAGGACACCGAAGCGGGATCATCTCCCACCCTGACAAAGACCACACAGGGTTTGCCGGGCTTGAGGAGTGAAATCCGCTGGCTCAGTTCATCCAGTACCTCGGTGGCAATTTGATTACCATCGATCAGATTCATCGCCCCGAATGTTGAGAATGATGAGAAAAGTGAGCGTTAATTAGATGGGCGAAGTATACGGGCACGAATGACCCGCTCATCGGAGCCCTCTTCAATGGACTCCAGTTTACCCATCACATTAATCTGTTGGTCCACAAATTGTTGTGGGTCGACCGCTTTTAAGTGATCCATATCGATAAAGGCCAACCGTTTTCCCTTAGAATTTTCCAATTGATATGGGAATTCATTTTCAAAGCCCAATTTGCGCGGTTTAAATACAAGTGTACCTTCAAAGTTTCGGACAATTTGAGTGGCGGGCTTATTCTTGGGGGGCTCGATCGGCAGGGTGCTTGGGTCCGGCTTAACCTGCTGCGTCTCAAGAGGGTCAAGTTCATCAATTCTCGTGCTTTGCGATGAATCCGAATCTGCCGGTTCATTTTTAGAACTAGGATCTGAGGCGGTATTTGGTTTTTGGTTCCATTGCTCTCTCCCCACGACCACAGGCTCAACTTCCGGGGCACCGGCGTTAAAAGCTTCACCCAGACTTGGGGAATCCTCGGATGCGGGTTGCCCAAAAACAGAAGAAAATAAAACGAGGGAAGCCACCAAGCTCCAAAGTTTTCTATCGAATAAATGATTTAGAATTCCCATGTTTGGAATCTAGGAAATTTGCTTGGGGAAGAGCAAATCAATTTCTGATTCTTTTAAGTCACGATAGGTGCCCAAGGGGAGCTTGCCTAATCGCACCCCACCAATTGCTACCCGTCGTAATTTTTTTACCTTGTATTTAAAACGGTGTAAGCAACGCCTGATTTCCCTTTTTTTACCATGGCCCATGGTGATTTCCAGCTTGGTTGATCCCACCGGGTTGCCGGATTTTGATCTTATCTCATCCAGGCGTAAAAATTCGCCCTCATCTTCAAAGCCTTCCAGCATGGCTCGAAATGCATCACTTTCTAATGGGTCGTTTATTTCCACCTGATATTTTTTTCTTACCTGCTGAGAGGGATGGGTTAAGCGGTGGGCAAGTTTTCCATCATTGGTAAGGATGACCAACCCCTCGCTGTCAACATCCAGCCGGCCTGCACAAAATAACCGTGCACTTCTGTGCCTGGCTTCAAGTAGTTCAAAAATAAGCCGGTCAGCATGTGGGTCATCATTGGAGCAGGTAAACCCTTTTGGCTTGTTAACCACATAAACGATCGACTTGAAGGATTTCGACTGAATTCTTTTTTGCCCCACCTTGATGACATCGCGTTCCGGATTTACCCTGGAACCCAATCGGGCAGTTTCTCCATTTACGGATACCTGACCTTCCCGGATAAGCTCTTCACCCGCTCTTCGGGAGCAGATACCAGAATCGGCAAGGAACTTTTGCAGCTTTGGAAAAGGCGGGGTTTCGGTTTTATTATTTAATGGCTTCTTTGACATGTGCAAAACTTGAGGTTGCGTATTGATCAGGAATTCATCATTTATGGGAAACAGTCAATAACAGGGATGGGAACCTGAATATTTTTCATGAACGAAGAAACAGTAAAAAGTAAGATTGCGGTGGTTACTGGTGCGGGACGCGGGATAGGCCGCGGGATCGCTGAAGCCCTAGCCCGTGACGGCTTTCATGTCATTTGTGTGAGCAAATCCGAATCTTCCTGTGGTGCGGCTGCAGATGCCATCCGCCAGGCAGGTGGTCAGGCGGACGCACTTCCAGTTGATGTTTCCGCTGGGGATCAAATACGAAATGCCTGCGAGCAACTCCTTGAAAAACACGAATGTATCGATGTTCTGGTAAACAACGCCGGTATCACCCGCGATAATCTTCTCTTCCGAATGGGCGAGGATGATTGGGACTCTGTAATCAATACCAATTTAACCAGCTGTTTTCATTGGATTAAGGCTCTGGGCAGACCCATGACCCGCAAGCGTTGGGGCCGAATCGTAAATATTGCATCTGTGGTGGGGATTTCTGGAAACGCTGGCCAGGCGAATTACTCAGCGGCAAAAGCTGGCATGATTGGGCTGACCAAGAGTTTGGCCAGGGAATTTGCCGCCCGTTCGGTTACCGTCAATGCCATTGCTCCTGGCTTTATCGATACGGACATGACTTCAGAACTGGACGAACGGGTAAAGGAGGGTGCCTTGGGTGCCATTCCTTTAAAACGATTTGGCCAGGTATCCGATATCGCCGAAATGGCCTCTTTTTTATGTTCTGACAAAGCCTCCTACATAACCGGTCAAGTTTTTACGGTTGACGGCGGGATGGTGATGTGAAGAAGAAACTTTCATTAAAACCTAACCATACTTAAATATTATGTCCGACAACAACGCCGATCGCGTAAAGAAAATTATCGTCAGCCAACTCAATGTTAGCGAAGAGCAAGTTACTCCCGAGGCCAACTTTATAGATGACCTTGGTGCCGATTCCTTAGACCAAGTTGAATTGGTCATGGCATTGGAAGAAGAATTTGGTACGGAAATCCCGGAAGAAGAAGCGGAGAAGCTTCAAACCGTGGGTTCTGTCATCGAATATATTGAGAAAAACTTTTCTTAATTCTTCACTAGCTCTTATTTGCTGTTCGTATTCCGCGAACTGATTTAGTTTTTTCCCAATGACCCGTGTAGTAGTTACTGGTGTGGGGGTGCTATCCTCCATTGGATGTGATATCGATAGCTATTGGTCCAGCTTAAAGGCTGGCAAGTCAGGCATCACTTCGGTGACTTCTTTTGACAGTACTGATATTGCCAGCAAGGTCGCGTCTGAAATCACCAACTTCAATCCCGAGGATTTCATGGATCCCAAGGAAGCGAGAAGGAACGACCGGTATGCCCAACTTGCCCTTGCTGCGACTCATGGAGCTTTAAAGGATGCCAACCTTGCCCGCGAGGACTTGGTTCCTAAACGCACCGGGGTTCTGGTTGGTTCGGGAATTGGGGGTATGGACACGATTGAGAAACAGATGACCACCCTGATTGAGCGTGGTCCGCGTAGGGTTTCTCCCTTTATGATCCCTTCCCTCATCGCCAATATTGCTGGAGGGATCATTGCGATTGATCTAGGAGCAAAGGGGCCCAATTTTTCGGTGGTCAGTGCCTGTGCTTCTGGTTCTCATGCGATTGGAGAGGCGTTTGAGATGATCCGGCGCGGAGCGGCTGATGTTATTTTTGCCGGAGGAAGTGAAGCTGCGGTTACCCGTATTGGTTTTGCCGGGTTCTCATCGATGAAGGCGATGAGCACAAACTTTAATGACGACCCAAGCAGGGCATCCCGCCCATTCGATAAAAATCGGGACGGTTTTGTTATGGGTGAAGGTGCGGGTATCTTGGTCTTGGAAACCCTCGAGAATGCTCAAAAACGAGGTGCCCGAATTTATGCAGAAATCATTGGGTATGCCGCTACCTGTGATGCCTTTCATGTAACCACTCCAGATACATCGAGTGAGGCACTCACTGACTGTATGAATTTAGCCTTGGAACAGGCGAAGATCGAAAAGAATGAAGTCCATTATGTCAATGCACATGGAACTTCTACCCCTTACAATGATCGTTCCGAAACCACCGCGTTGAAAAATGTTTTTTCAGATTATGCCAAAAATGGATTGCTGGTCAGTTCCACCAAATCTATGACCGGTCATCTTCTTGGTGCTGCAGGAGCCATAGAGGCAGCCGCATGCTGTAAGGCAATTGATGAAGGTGTGGTTCCACCAACTATCAATTATGAGGAACCTGACCCCGATTGTGATTTGGATTATGTTCCAAATGAAGCTCGGGAAGCCCGTGTTTCCGTAGCAATGAGTAATAATTCCGGATTTGGTGGGCACAATGCCTCGCTTATCTTCCGAAGCGTTACTTAAGCGATTTCCTTTGGGTTATCGTTAATTCTCTTGCTCCAAGAACCTTCTTTAGTATTTTAAATATTTGGCTTTGCACCCGTAGCTCAATTGGATAGAGCGCCTGACTACGGATCAGGAGGTTGGGAGTTCGACTCTCTCCGGGTGTGCCACTCTATGGTTCGTACTAAAAGTGTATACCAGTAACCATATTGAACAGAGCAGTTGCTCTGTATAATTGCCTACTTGGTTTCCTTGTCCCCAGAAGAGCTAGCTGTATCTTGATCCGAACCCTGCTTTTTGTTGTCCGCTGCAGGGGGAGATGTTCCCTCCTCTTTGGCGGAATCACTATCCGATTTAGGTTGAGTCATCTTGGAGGATTCTGAGCCTTGTGAAGCTGGCTTTTTGTCATCATTTGATTTTTCAGAATCCTTCTTATCAGGGGAAGCTGGTTTATCGGCATCCAGTTTTTTATCTCTGTCCTTAGCTGGCTCGTTTTTTGATTCAGAATCTTTTGCCTTTTCTTCCTTGGTATCAGAAGGCACATCTGCATCTACACGCTTGGAAACCTTTTTGAGCACCGCCGCTTTTTTGGCAGCATCCCGGGCTGCCTGAGCGGCCATTTCTTTACGAGCAGTAACAAAGGAAACTACGCACAGGATGATATAAATCAATAGGAGGCCGGCGGAAAGAAGCATGCTGGTGGGCTTCAGACTGGATGCTTCATAAATTTGATAGGGTTCATTGCGCCACCAGCTCATCTCTGCAAATGCACCGACCACTTTTCCTGCGATCGACAGAAATCCGAGCAAACCCACCAACACGGCAAAGTGCATAATGTGTTTTTTTGCATTGGGCGCTTTTTCGGCACCAATCGCAAACAGGATAAGCAAGAGACCCAGGATTCCAGGGATAAGAGCGGTCCAACTTTTACCAAATTCCAAGGATTCTCCAGGTTCTGGAGCATTAAGGACATTTTCCCAGTTGTTTGAACTCAGGGTGACCGGGCCATCAGCTCCCCCTTTGTTGTTATAAATAAACCTAAGCTTTGCTTTTTCGACATCAATTTCGGGCCAAGGGATTGATTCGTAATTTTCTGTACCTGCATTGCTGTAATTCTCTGACTCTTGGAGCAACCCACCAAGGGTATCTCCGGATGAACTGGCATACCAAAAGGATTGGGGGTCTCCCTCCATCCGGCCGGCCTTGCGGGCGTAATTATCTTTGCTTACACTTTTGGCGTGCCCTTCGTTGAGCTTGTGCACAATCCACCAAACATTTTCACCTGCAGATTCATCCGAGGGCATGAAATCAAGCATTACTTCTTGATCTCCGTCCGAGAGTACAAACTCTGCATCACTTGCCCAAGGACCAGAGAGCTTGATCGATAGACTTGGATCTTGTACCAGATAGCTGACCAAGCCAGTCAGGATTAGGATTCCTCCGAGAATAAAGGATGGTATTTTAAGCATACCTTTAGCAAAGCCTGTTTCAAAAAACTGGCAAGCTTGTAAACTTTAAAAATCCTCTCGTTTAAAGGTCAAAATCACTTATCATATACTCTAATTTAGTTTAAATGAATGTAGAAACCATAACGAAGGAGAAAACCAAGGAAGAAGTTTCCCTGGATCCTCCCTGGCGGGTGGTGGTGCTAAATGACCCGGTAAACCTGATGAACTATGTGGTCATGGTTTTTAAGAAAGTCATGGGCTTCAATGAAGACCGTGCTATCAAACATATGCGGGAGGTCCATGAAAAAGGACGATCTGTGGTATGGTCGGGCAATCGTGAACGGGCTGAATCCTTTGCCTATCAATTACAGCATTGGCGATTGCAAACAATTTTAGAACGGGATGATTGAGTTTAGGTTACAGATCGACTCCAGGATCACCCGTGCGGTGGCACCCTTGATTATCAAATGCTTTTCTGATTGTGGGAAAATTTCCACACCTTCCTTTCCTTACCCCAATGAAAATGACCAGGAGTTAGCGGATGCCTGGAAAAACAGCTTAAGGGAAGATATGGTTCGCGACCGGCAATCCCTTGCCCGTTTGTTGAATAACCCAAAGTTTTGCCACGGTTATGTTGAACTGGAAGAGGACGCGATCGAGTTGGTCCTCCGTGCAATCACTGAGTTGCGTTTGTACATTCGCGAATCATCCCTTCAACCCTTCTCGGATAGTGAACTGGAATCAGGAGATTTTTCATTATCCGGGAAGCCCAAGGATTGTCAGACTTTCTACCTGGCATACCTTGTTCTTGCTGAGGTGCAGGAGGGATTAATTGCTGAAATGGTTTAACGCTTTTGGGCAACTTTTACTTTGCCCGGAGGATCTGGTTGTTCGCAACCGCAATCCCACCAAGCATCGCTCCAACGATGCCCACATACCCCTGATCCGTCCCGGCTAGGTATAAGTTTTTATACTTGGTCGATCCATCCCTCCGCTTGGTTGGGGAGCCATAAAGTGTGCCGTTTATATGATTGGTAAACCTTTTAACCGTGGTCGGAGTAAAGGTATCGGTGAGCTGGGTTTGGCGAATCAAACGATCGTGCTCCATTGCTCCGTTTGGTAGATATCCCATTGCCTGTTCAAGGATGATCTTTTCCCACTCTGCTTTTTGGCTAGAGTAATCCTCTTTTACTAATTGCGACCATTTGGAAAAATTTGCCGGGTGCGTAACCCGCAACTTCGACTCGTTGCCCTTTTGGGGAGGTCCATAATTGTCGGGCATACAAATAACGCCTGATCTCAGGTCGACCAACTGGTCAGGGCATTTGTAATCAAATTTCTCAGATTGATTGAAGAAAATGACTGTTTCGTTCCACCCAAAATCTTGGGGGTGTCCATTGAATACGCGAATCGATTCAATCACACTAAAGTTGCCCGTTTCAGCTGTTTCCGGCTCGATCACTGGTTGGTTGAGGAGGTTCTCGGTTTCCTTTATTCCACAGGTGGAGATGATTTGTTCAGCCCGGATAATCTCTCCAGAATCCAGCACCACCTCCGTTGCCATATCTTCGCAAGTGGAAATGGATTGAACTGCAGCATTCATTCTCCTCTCAACTCCCAGTTCCTTTAATTTTTGGGTCATGGGGTCAAGGATGGCACGGATTCCAAGTTTTGGCCGAGACAGGCCCTGCCTGAAGATGGCATCGAAGAGCATGATAAAGGTGGGGAAATCAATATCGTTTTGCCTGGCTGATCCATAATAACAGGTCGGGCAGAGCAGCATTTCGCCAAGCAGTGGCTCAATGCCTGATTCTTCGAGGACGGAACGGGTGGAGATTTCTTCGGCATCTACCGAATAGGCGGGAAACTCCTCCATCTTTCTTAGTAAGCGGTGAAAACAATCTACCGATCTCGGGAACTGGCGGTCAACTTCGCTAAGGAAATATTCAAATTCATTGGTAAAGCGGATAGATGTATCACCAAAGGTTATGCGGGAACTGCTTTGGGGGAGTAAATGCAACTCGTCAATGGGAAGCCGTAATTGCCTGCATAATTTAAGCAGTGGCGAGCTCTTGCCAGAGGATGGAGAGGGATAGTTGGTTAGGGCATGGAGCCCAACATCAAACTTTCTGCCATGGCGGGCATAAAAACTGTTCAGCCCGCCCACCACATAGTGCTTTTCTAACAGGATGACTTTTTTGCCGAACATGGCTAGCCTGACTGCGGCAGACAAACCGGCCAGCCCCGCACCAATGATTAGTACCTCGGTATCAGTGGAGGTATGGGAGAGATTATTTGGTTGTGGTGTCGGCAACGAATTCCAAGGGGTAGGGCAACTGGCCCTACTTGGTTAAGCAGCTGCCCCGGCTTCGAATTTGGGAAGCAAATAATTCGCGCAACTGTCCAAAGACTCGAGCTGGCGGTACTCGGCTTCTGGCACATCAATGCCATGCTGTTTACGAAGTTCCATAACGATATCGAGAAAATCCATCGAGTCCAGGTCAAGCTGATCCCTTAATCTGATATCAGACTTAACATCGTTAAGATCTTCATCAGGAGCGATTTCTGCAATTATGTCGAGTACGATTTGTTTGACTTTTTCTTTGTCCATCTGAGCTGTAAGATAAGTTATCTATCTTACGCATCAAACTTTTTCAAGATAAGAACTGAATTGATTCCAAGCATACCAAAGGAATTATTTAGGATGACCTTAATTCCGCCTGATTTCTGGACCGGTTTACCGGTTACCAAACCAGGCAGGGCACAGGCCGGATCGAGGTTGTCGACATTGATGGTTGCATGGGCAATGCCATCCTTGAACGAGGGAATATTTCCAGCCAATTCAATTGCACCAGCGGCACCCATGGAGTGTCCGATAAAACTTTTGGTGTTATTAACCAAGGTATTGCCACTTTCGCCAAAAACATTACGAACAGCTTTGCACTCCTGCTCATCTCCCTGGGGAGTGGAAGTGGCATGGGTGCTTACCAAGTCGATATCCTCTGGGCACATATTTGCATTCGCCAATGCCTGCCTCATGCATTCTTCCTGTCTTTCCGGATTGGGCAGAACATAATCAGTGCCATCTGAGTTGATCCGGTATCCTGCGACTTCTGCGATAATTTCTGCTCCGCGTTTCTGGGCATCATCCAGTCTTTCAAGAATATAGATACATCCTCCCTCGCTGACCACAATGCCATTTCTGTCTTTATCAAACGGACGGCTGGCTTTGCCTGGGTCTTCATGGGCAGCCAATGCACCCTGGCTTTTGAAACCCGCAAAGATTCCGTATGCCCGGATGCTCTCACTTACGCCACCTGCGAGGGCAAAGTCACACTCGCCCAGCCTTAATTGTTGCACCCCCTGAATAATCCCCGCATTTCCGGCTGCACATGCGGCTCCAATCGTGTAATGAGGTCCGGTCAGTCCGAGGTTTACGGTAATTTCTCCGGCAGGATTATTGGCAACGGTGCGGGGGTTGTGATGATGAGTCCAGTACTTTACCTCCTCATTGTAGTGATCAAAAAGCTGGCATACTTCGGTTTCCGTTTCTACATTTCCATGCTCGGTAATGCCCAGATAAATGCCAATGCGGGAGGAATCGGTTTCGTCCAAATTTAGTCCAGCACTTAGGATGGCTTCGTTTGCGCAATAAATGGCAATGCTGCCTGCACGGGTGCCTACCCGTATTTCTTTGCGCTTTTGATACTTAGTCTGATCAAAATCGCACACCCCGGCTGGTTGCTCGCCCATATTGCGGACAGGAAAGAGCGATACCCCGCTTTTTCCTGCCAAAAGTGCTTCCCGGTAGGTGGGTAAATCATTTCCCAACGGGCAGGTCAGCCCGATGCCGGTAAGTACGATTCGAGGAAGTTGGTTCATGTTCAATATGATCTTAAAAGAAATGAAGGATGCAGGCAATTTTGGCAAGCAACCAAAAGGCAAAAGTTTTCAGTATCTTAATTGATAACTGTCAATTCGTTTACGAAGAGTTGCCCGGGTGATGCCTAACAGTGCTGATGCCTTTACTTGATTGCCTCCGCATTCCTGCAACGCCCGGCCAATTACATGCTTTTCCATCTCCTCAATCAGGTTTTTATCGCTGAGTGCCCGCAAGTGAGCATAGGCAATATCAAAACTTTCCTGAAGACTGATGGAGGCGGGCGGGGTACTGCTCTTCAGGCTTTGTGAGATTTCCTTTGCTTCAGGCTTGGTTGATTTATCCCCAAAGACAGAGGTTCCACTTTCATCCTGAACGGTAGGAAGCTGTTCAGGCGGTGCGGAAGATTCTTGCTCGAAAGGAGTAGGTACGGCAGAGCCGCCAGGTTCGATGCTCTTAACTGTGGAGGAACGGAGGGGTGGGGCAGTGGTAATGCTTTGGGGTAAATCCTTAGCCAATATCCTCTTTCCTTTCGATACCACAGAAGCGGAATGAAGGGCATTTTCCAATTCCCTGACATTACCTGGCCAAGGATAGGACTTCAGTACATCCATTGCTTCCGTTGAGATTTCTTTTGCTCCGGTACCAAACTTTTTTTCCAGCCTGACGAGCATGAAATCAACAAGCTCGGGGAGGTCTTCCATTCTTGAACGCAGGGCAGGTGTTTCAATCCTTACCACATTTAAGCGGTAGTATAAGTCTTCACGGAATGTTTTTTCCTGAACCATTGATTCAAGGTTTTTATGGGTTGCGGTGATTAAACGCACATCGATCTTTTTTATTCTGGTACTTCCCACCCGCTGGATTTCGCCTTCCTGGATGGCCCGGAGAATTTTTGTCTGGGTGGGTAAGCCCATATCCCCGATTTCATCAAGAAACAGGGTACCTCCGTGACAAACCTCAAACTGTCCAGCTTTGGCTTCAGTTGCACCTGTGAAGGCACCTTTTTCATGTCCGAATAATTCGCTTTCGATCAGATTCTCAGGGATTGCACCGCAATTTACCGCTTGAAAGGGTCCGTCACAACGATGGCTGTGCCGATGAATGCAACGGGCCACCAATTCTTTCCCCGTGCCGCTTTCTCCCGTTATCATAACGGTGGCTTCGGATGCGGCAACTTGCCCAACTTTTTTGAGCACCTGTTGCATTTGCTCACCACTGCCCACGATACCCTCCTCGAAATCTTCCTTATTGAGCAACCGTTTGGTCACGCTTTCTGATTTACAGGAATCTGCACTCGCCTTGAGTGCTTTGCTGACCATATCCTTGAGCTTGGCGAGGTCAAAAGGTTTGAGCACATAATCAAATGCACCGTGTTTCATCGCCTGAATGGCGGTCTGGGTAGTCCCATATGCAGTCATAAGGATGACTAGGGAAGAAGGTGCTGCAGTCCGTAAATGCTGGAGAGTTTCGATTCCTGACATTCCGCCCATTCGATTATCCAAAAAGATAAGGTCAGGTTTTTTTTGCTGGGCAATCTCAACTCCCTGCTCCCCCGAATCTGCGGTGATGACAAGATGTCCATCTGGAGAAAGCACTCGGTCGAGGGAGTATCGAATCTCCGCATCGTCGTCAATTATGAGGATAGTAGGTTTTTGTAGTGTCACAATAAAAGAGATAAACCCCCATATCTTCATCCAAACCTTATTGGGGTAAAGCCCAAAGCGATAAATTTATTCGATCTGTTGTTTGCGTTGACTGAGTGCAATCAGAAGTGCATATTACATCGCTGAAGTGCCAGGGTAGCTCAGGTGGTTAGAGCGTCGGACTCATAACCCGAAGGTCGGCGGTTCAAGTCCGCCCCCTGGTACCATTTTTATCCCCTGAGCAGGAGCCTACTCGGTCTTATTCTTAAAAAACCTTTCGAAAAGTGTGCCCTTCTTAGGAGCCTCAGGGGTATCAGGGCTTGCTTCCTGTGGATTTACCTGTGGTTCGCTCAACTCTGCCTTATCCGGTGCAGTGGTTGGGCTATCTGCCTTTTCGCTCGCTTCAATATTTTCATTGGGAGTATTTTTACCAACAGGTTTGGCAGGAATTATGGTTGCTGGCTGGTAAAGGGGTTCGGTGGGCTCTTCGTCAAGGGGGATAGGGGCTGGTGAAGTCTCCACGGGGGGGATGCGTGGCTCGAAATTTTTACTTAGCTCAATCATCGGTTTAGGTGCCTCTGGCAGATCTGTGACCGGAACGAGGGAGGCAGTGTCTGAATCAAACAGGGGTTGTCCCCGTTGTTCTTTTTCCAATTGCTCAGAAGTCTTACCAACATAGGTACGGAATACCAGGTCGTGATCGGGGTGAAGCCAAAACCTTCCTTTTTTGTAGGAATTACCTTCCGCAAATGCAAATGCACCAAACCATGCCCGTTTGTTGCCGATTTTGTCACAAACAATGAAGTACATCCTCCCAGCCTGTTGGGGGATCTCGCCTCTCATTTGCAGGGTGATCCATCCACGATCCGTTTCAGTAAGGCCCTGCAAGGCCAATTGGTTGACAATTTCCTCTCGAGTAAGGCTCCACTCCCCCAGCTTTGGACCGGAGTCTGGATTATCCGCACGGACAAAACCGCTCATACTGTCTCCATAATGCTCGGATATGGTGTAGTTTGGTTTTCCAAAAAGTAGAATTTTGGTGAGGATACCGTCTTTCCCGGCTGTATAACTCGTCCAATTCTTCTTGGTTACATGACTGAAGCTCGTTTCGTGCTGCTCTTTAAAGTATTCCTGAAACTGGTCTAATTCTTCGATATATACAACGGGGGCAGACTTAGGCGTTTTTTCTGCCACCTTCGATTTCTCTTCCACCGCAGGGGGGAGAGTGGCTTTTTGCTCCGGTGCAGGCGTATCATCCGAACAGCCTGTGTAAAAAGACCCGGTGAAAAGGATGGCAAGAGTGGAGAGGATTCGAAGAATACACATAGGGCGAAAAGGGGTTGGGTATTCTTTATGCAAACAAGGTAAGGTTCTTCTTGCAAGTTCGAATAAAAGAGAATCTATTTTCTCCATTATTTTTACCAATTAATCATGGACACCCTGGCCTTTTGGTTGCCCCTCATTCTCCTTTTTTTATCTGCATTGATCGGTGCAGTCATTAAAAGAAGATCCTGCGATCATTGTTTGAAGAAATTCGATGGGAATCGAATTTTGCTGCCTTTGCATTCCAAGGAATGGATTTGTGGACAGCTCGAAGTGTTTGCTCAGGGTATTGAATTAAAAATGAACGAAACCCAGAAGGTAAACGATACCCCGTTGCGTTCACGAATTATCCACTCCTCTGAAGTTGAAAAACTTTCGTATCTTATCAGGCAGGCTCCAGACCCCGATACCCGGTTGGGATTGCAGTGGAAAAAAGAAAGGGAAAGACTGCTGCATCCGCCCATACAGGATCGTATCAAACGGTCTGTGCTTAATTCCTACAACATGCTCCGCGACTCTTTTGGCCAAGCCCTGAAAGCAATCATCGGAACCATGAGCAAGGACACCCGATTGGGGAAAGCCAAGGATTCTGATAAAAGATTCCATGAATTGCAGAGCAATCTCACTGGTATGGTACCAAATGCATGGGAGCCTATTTTAGAGAAATACCGGGGTAAACTTGTGGCAATTGAAAGAGAGCTGGAAAGTGGCAAAATTTCAGAGTCTGGAATACTTGAGGATTATTCGAACAAATATCTGCTTCTTCGCGATGTTCAATTTTCGGAACCTGCACTGAAGGAACATTTATATGAACTGGGTTGTACCGGGTCTTGTGCCTACGATGTTTTATATTCCCGCAACGAAGCGGTACTTAGGTATTCGCTGGGCAAATGAACGGAAATATTGGTCTGCAACCTATCTTGACCAATTTTTAAAAGTAGATAAAGGTACTCATTTGACTTCTGCATCGTTCGAGAAGTTTCATTAGTTCTTTTCCTTACTCCTAATTATTAGGGAATCTATCGACAGTTGTTTGCAGTCAGGCCGTAAATCGGAAGACTAAGAGCAGCACGAGGGTACCCACCTGGACCTAGAAGGTCATATAACTTATGTATGCGATGAACGGCGAACGTGGAAGTCACCATTTT
>CALKMX010000025.1 GCA_938091675.1 uncultured Opitutales bacterium | reverse complement strand
AAGGAGCAGTTTGCATATCTGCCTGGTGCTCCTTTTACTCCAGATAAGGTTAAGATTAAGCGGGATGGAATAATGCTCGGGGCTGCAATCTTTTTGATCATACCATTCCTGCTGGAGTTCATCGATAATAGAGTCAAATCGCCTTGGGATGTTGAAGTGTTTATTGGGCGCGATCTTATTGCTGGAATTCCTAAAATATCCGAAGTTGAGGAGAATCAGCGACCGCTTATCGTTGGAAATGATTTGGATGATGGGTTGACCGAATCCTTCCGTAGCATGTTTAGCCGGATTCAGATGAACTCCCTGTGTGATTATCCTAAAACAATTTTGGTAACATCCGCTATTCCCAGCGAAGGAAAAAGTTTAATTTCTGCAAACCTTGCTTACAGTTGTGCCAATCATGGCAAAAAAACCATCCTTATCGACTTTGACCTCAGGCGCCCGGGTATCCATAAGTTTTGTAATATTACTAATGAAAAAGGATTACTTTCTTTAATTAATGCAGAGCAATCGGATGATAAAGTTCTGCAAGAACTTGCGCAAAGCACCGTTACCCAGATTCATCCGAATTTATTTGTTCTTCCATCTGGTGGACGAACCCGGGCGGCAACGGAGCTTTTAGAAAGTAATGGATTTGACCGCATTCACAGGGTGTTACGCTCAATTGCAGATGTAATTATTATAGACAGTCCTCCGATTGGCCTTTTTCCTGATTCACTCGCTATGGCAAGAAAAGTGGAAGAAGTGCTTTTTGTTACTCGTTATGGAAAGGTATCTAGAAAAATTGCCAAAAGCCTTTTAGAAAGCTTAGACGAGACAGGAGCCAAAATTTTGGGTGTTGTACTCAATGATTTACCACAAAAGAAAACTCCAGGGTATTACTATTCTGGTTACTACGGTTATGGGTATTTCAGGTATAAATATTACAACAAATACTATGGCCGGGAAAAGGACGAAGTGCCTTTAGATTCAGAAATAAAGAAAAAGAAATCTGTTTCCTAGTAGAAGAATCTTACACAAATGAGTAAATCCTACAAAACACTCGTTGTTTCTACTAAAGGACTGCGTATTAAAGGTGATGATACTAGTGCTGAGCTTGCAGCGATTATTGATCAGAAATCAAATGAAATGAGTAAAGATGGTTGGGTTCTGTTATCAATTACTCCTTCACTGATGAGCGAAGGAGCTCTTATCAAGTTGATGCTAACCTTCATGAAAAATTAAATTTCTCATTGAATTTTCACCAGTATATTATTTTTGAAAATTAATGTTATTGTTCCATTCTTGGTATCAAATGATTCTTGATAATTGAGAAATTCAATCGTTAACCAATTTGTTTTATTATTCCTTAAGCTTGCCAAGATTCTGTAATCATTGCCCATAACTTTTATAACTTCTGACAATGACTGACCCATTTTTAACTGAATTTCCTGCAAAGAAGTATCTTGGATCTTATTGCTTAGGCTCTTCCTTTTGGCGGCATTTAATTCTGAAGAATACTGGAGGTTCGGATCCCAATGCTTACAACTTGTAAATAAAATTAGGAAGTAAAGAATTATGATTTTGGTAGCCGTTTCCAATGTAAAAAAGATATTTGAAATATCTTGTGAGAATTTCAAGAAATAATGAAACCTAGGAAAAATCATCAATCCATATCAAACGATGATTTTTTGATTATTCGATTAATTCCAAATATTTTTACTACAGTAGGAATGTGCATTGGTCTTACTGGAATACGGTTTGCTCTTGAATCGGATTGGAAGTCTGCAGTCGTCTGTGTATTAATTGCCGCATTTTTTGACCTTGTTGATGGATTGACTGCAAGAATGCTTAAAGCCACCTCAAAAATCGGTGCAGAATTAGACAGTCTTTCAGATGCGGTAAGCTTTGGGGTAACTCCAACTGTAATTTTATATCTTTGGATCGTATCAATTACGCAAGCTCACAATACTTACATGCTCGGTTGGTATTGGATACCTTTCATTTTCTATTCTTCTTGCTGTGTCCTTCGTCTTGCAAGGTTCAATACGACAAACCGTGAAGCGAGTAAGCAAGATGAACCAAAAGTCGTGAGCTATTTTGTGGGCGTGCCTTCCCCGGCAGGTGCTATTTTACTTCTAACGCCTATAATTTTAGAAGTGAATATGCTAAGGTTTGGACATTCAACTACAGGATTGATTCAACCGTTCTATGTATGTTTGTGGGTAATGGCAGTAAGTGTACTTATGGTATCAAGGATACCAACGATTTCGCTTAAAAGTATTAAATATAAAATATCCTATCGGAAGGTAATATTTGTGTTAATTTCCGTAATTCTTTCAGCCGCAGTAATTATTCGAGAGCAGTGGTTATCACTGTCGCTAGCTATTTTTATCTATATTATATCTATCCCAATATTTGCTCTTTATGTTAAGAGAATAAAATAGATTTTGAGTACTTTGTATATTGCCTTGTCAGCCAACTATAAGCGTGAGCCTTTTATGGGTTAAGGGAGTTAGACTTGGGAGCATTGGATTGTTTTTAAGCCGGTACAAGTCTTTAACAAATTGTGCTTTCTCGCTTTTAGGAATTCCTGTTTCAATTATTTCACAATAAGTAAGGATTAATTCCTCTAAAACATGAGTATTTTTATGGTTTAGAGAAAGCGAAATTTCCAAGAGGTTAATTTTTTTTTTAATTTCGGTTTTACTATTTAATAATTGAGCCATTTCCCAAAAAATATCAAATGATTGAAAGGGTTGATCATCCATCCGAACGATTCGTTCTAGAAAGTGAAAAGCAGATATTTTATCTCCCTTCGCTTTTTTGATAAGAAAGGCAGTGTGTAAAAAATCTTTGGATCTAGGTAATTTTGATAGTGCGTTGCCTATCGATTCTTCAGCCTTTTCAATATTTTCAAGATTTAAATAGGCTAAAGCTAAAAGGTTTTGAAGATTTGCATCGGGCCCAAATTCTGAAAGGAAGGATTCAATATAATCTATGGCCTTAGTGGGTTTCTTTTCTTTAATAAGATATTCCCCATGCAAATAAGCAAATTTAGGATTATCAGGTTCTAAACTTCTCGCCTGAAGTAAATAGTGTCCAGGATTTAAGCTTATGCCCATATCATTAACTTATAAATATTTTAGAGTCATGGATTTATGGCCTAATGATTTTATTTCTTTCGTTTTGAAATAACAGTTTGTGCAGATTCATTCATCAAAAGAACCGCAAGTTCGTAATGTCCATCCGCAAATTCCGGGTTAATTTTAATAGATTTATGCAAGGCATCGAATGCTTCGATATACTCTTCTTGTTGTGAAAGCAGAATACCCAATTCGTAGTAAGATTTATAGTTATCAGGATTAATCTTGAGCGCTTCACGAAAGTGATTCGCAGCTCTTTCTCTTTGTGGTTCGATCAAAAGAGTCCCATCCTTGGTCATTTTTTCACCTTTGGCCAGTAGCTTGCCCAAAAAATAGTGACACTCATCGAAATCCTTTTTTATCTCCAATGCTGTTTCGAAATTTCTTTCTGCGAATTCATACTCAGCAGGTGTAAACGATAGTCTTGCTAGGTTAAAATATGCTTCAGCGAAATTTTGCTCCACATCAGTAGCTTTTTGAAAGTGCATTTTAGCTTCATTGATATCGCCCGAATTTTCCGAGTGAAAAGCTAAGTCATAGTAGGCATGGGCGAAATCAGGATTAATTTCCAACGCTCGGTAGAAATGTTTTTTGGCAAGGCTCGGATCTTCGTGATTAGTGAGGATTTTGGCCAAGTAATAGTGTGCTTCGGCATTTTGAGGGTCTAGCTGAATAGATTGCCTAAGGTTCTTTTCTGCATCATCTAAGTTTTTAAAAACGAAATGCAATTTACCAAGATGGAATAGGGCATCAGGGTTATCACTAAATTGAGTAATCGATTTGTTGTAGTGAAGGAGAGCTTTTTCAAAATTATTATCTAAGTCAAAAATTCTAGCATAAAGAAAATGAGCCTTTGAATACTCGGGGACCAATTTTAAGGCTTTAGCCAAATAAGACTTTGCTTTCTTAATAGAATTTTCTTCAAAGAGTATTCTTGCTAGGTTGTAGCAAGCTTTGTGGTTTACATCGTCAAGTTGTAGAACTCTATTAAAATGAGATTTTGAAGCTTGCCAGTCACTTTTATTGACAACTGAACCATCTTTATCCGTCGCTCTTCCCCCGAAGAGTAATTTTCCGAGGAAGTAGTGAGCTTCTGCGTAATCCTCATTTATATCAATAGCAGTTTCATAATTTTTTTGGGCTTCCTCAAAATCATCAGGATTTGTAAGAAGTTTCGCTTTGTGGAAATAAGCAGGGGCAAAATTTTGATCGATCTCTGCCACTTTTTCAAAATTGTTTTTCGCCTCTTCAATGTCATTAATTTCAACTAGTAAAAGAGCATAATGGAAGTAAGCTTTTTTGAAGTTCGGGTCCGCTTCCAAAGCATTTAAAAAATGCTCCCTGGCTTCTTCGTATTTTTTTTCTCTACCTAATTCAATGGCCAATTCACATTCAGCAGCAGGGAAGGAGGGGTCAAGGGTAACAGCTCGCTGGAAATATTCGATTGCGGAACTAAAGTCTTCCTGGGATTGATAAAGAACCCCCAATTTGTAGTGAGCATTAGCGAGGTTCGGATCTAATTCAATCGCTCTTTCAAGGAGTACTTTTGCGTTATTTTCCATTTCGGACAAAATTATTTTGAAGTCATTACCCAGACGCCATCCCAATCTTTTTTGGGAGGATTCTTCTTCATGTAATCGCACCGATCCAGGTACAACTGAGCGGCTTTGTCGTTCGGATTAATCTTTTTAACGGCATTAAATAATTTAATGGCTTGTTCCCACTTTCCTGCATTCCATGCACGATATCCATCATTAAAGCTTCCTAGGGCATCTACCATATTTGGATAGGAGCTATCATCGTGAAAGTCCAATACCTCATAAACTCCAACTGGTTCTGTCTTTCCTTTTACAATTACATAGTCTACCTGACGAGTTCTGTAAGTTGCCTTCACTGCTTTGTAGGTAAATTCACTAATTAGAATGTGAGCCCCATATTGCTTGCAGGCACTCTCGATCCTAGCTGCTAGGTTTACACCATCTCCAATAACTGTGTAATCCATTCTTTTGGGAGAGCCAATATTACCGGAAACAATAGAGTCGGTATTAATTCCCATACCATGATCTATGGGCATTTTTCCTTCTGCTGATCTTTTGAGATTAAAAACTTTCAAATCTGTCATCATACGAATAGCAGCTCGAACGGCTCGATCCGGATCGTCATCATGAGGAATGGGTGTTCCAAAAATACACATCATTGCATCCCCAATGAATTTATCTAGCATTCCACCTTCATCCGTAATGCAATCCACCATTATGGTGAAGTAATCGTTGAGTAATTTTACAGTTCCTTGGGCTCCGAGTTCTTCCGTTATTGTGGTAAAGCTGCGAACATCAGAAAACAAAACGGAAGCAATGCTTTGTTTGCCCCCCATTACATCTTGGCTATCCCCAGCATTCATCAGTTGATCTGCTAGCTCAGGGTCCATGTATCTCGACATCGTAGATTTCATTCTTTTTTCAGAACTAATATCTTCGATCATGATCATAATTCCGAGGTTTTCATCTTTCTGTCCAAGAAGAGGGGTGATCGATACATTGACCGAAAGTTTTTCATTTTGAACTTGAAGAGTGGCGTCTAGAAAGTCCTCCTGTTCTGTTACTGATTCTAGTTTACTGTTCAACCATTCGTTTTCTGTACCCAACAATTCATCAATAGGAGTACCTAAAATATCTGTCAGAATAGGAGACTTAAAAATCTTTAATCCTGCTGGATTACAAGTTTTGACTACTTTGTTCTCGTCGACTGTAATCACAGCATCGTGCATGCTGGACAGGATGCTTTCAGAATAATTTTTTTGATTTTGTACATCGTCAAAGAGCTTTGCATTTTCAATTCCCATGGAAATCTGGGAAGTAAATGCAGCAAGACGCTTTTCATCTTCTTGGTTAAAAGAACCGCCTCTTTTGTTTAAAACTTGGCTGACGCCAATGGTCTTTCCTTCTTTGTTTAAAACCGGCATGCATAGAATCGAACGCGTAAAAAACCCCGTCTGTTTATCGAAGCTCGGATTGAACCTTAAATCGGCGTACGCATGAGGTATATTTACAGCTTTTGCAGAGGTAAAAACAGTGCCGGCAATCCCAAGATGGTTAGGGAAACGAATGACTGATTTTTCGTCTAAACCCTCACCTACTTCAGTATATAATTCGCTTGTTTTTTCGTCATTAATAAAAAGTGTAGCTCTTTCACAATCCAACATGGTGGAGATAGTGGAAATAATTTTTTGCAGAAGAGGGGTCAATTCCAGTTCAGAGGAGACCTGTGACACCACATCCAGGAATTCTAATTCCTGTTTGCGGGCAGCTTCAACTTGTTCGACAATAATATTTCCTTGAATTGCAATAGCCGCCTGTTCGGTCATAGCTTCTAGCAAATCAAGGTCGTCTTGTGTGAATTCTCCTTCGATCTTGTTTAAGATTTGAGAAACTCCTATTTTTTCGCCATTTACTGTGCGAAGCGGTGCACACAGTATACTTTTGGTGCGAAATCCAGTCCTTACATCTACCGCCTTATTAAAGCGGTCATCTTTGTAGGCATCAGGTATAATGGCACCTTCGTTATGAGAGAACACCCACCCAGCGACTCCCTTGCTATTCATGATACGGATTTCCCTGCGGAAATTCCCCTGAGCAATCCGCGAGTATAATTCACCAGTTGCCGCGTCGTTAAGAAAAATAGTTCCTCTTTCGGCACCAATGGTCGATGTGGTTATTTTTACGAGGGTTTCAAGTGCTTCGTCTAAGCTTTTCGTTTTCGCCAGGTCTGTGGTCACCTGGAGTAGCATCTCAGAAAACTTAGCCGTTCTTTTTTTGGGTTGGTGAGGATTTGATTCAGTTGACATGGTGTTTATCTAATTTGGACCTTAACTCAATAATCGTATCTTTGAGATGCTTAAATTCCATTTCCGTCTTTTGTGAGTTTTTCTTAAGTTTTTCATCGTTAAGAAATCCTCTGTGGTCAATCTCATCCCTTAGTGAACGGATCATATTCCGGTAATGGTTAATTTCATTAGCATTTGAAGATGTATTTTTTTGGGCATCTTCAAGGAGCTTGGAGTTTAATTGGTCAGTTTCTCTGCGAAGTGTTAAAATTGTATTTTTTAAATGCTGGATTTCCAGCTCATAAGATTTGATAGTTTTTTGAATAGCCTCCTGTTTTTCAACTTTGGCACGATCTAATTTAATTCTTATGCTGCCCAAGGTTTGCCTAAGGGCGAGATTTTCTTGGTTAAGAGAAGAAACTGCCTTTTGTACTTTTGTTTCGGCATCAACAGTAGCTTGCTCTAGTTCATCACGCAACTTAAGCAGGGTATCCTTATTTGCTTTGGACAGGTTTTCTTTTTCGGTTACTTTTTGCTGTAATTCGGTGAGGTGACTGAGTTGGGCTTCATCCAGCTTTTCTCTAAGATTTAATGTATGCTCTTTTAGCGATAAGTTTTCTTTATGTAATTCGCTGGTGATCTTTTGCACTTTTGATTCGTGCTCAGCTTGAATTTCTTCTATCTGGTTTCTTAGTTTAGTAATGACTGAGCGTAAATTTCGGATTTCAGAGAAATTCTGACTTTCTAATGACTGAATTTTATCTAAATGAATGTTTTGTTCTAGAACGATTTTCTCTCGGGTTTGAGATAAGCTTTCTTTAAGTTGAAAAATTTCAGCATTAGCAGACCCGAGTGCGCTTTGAATGTTACTTTCTTCCTGTGCTTTTACTTCGTCAATGCGATCACGCAATTCTGTAACCAACAATTTTAACCCATTAATCTCTTTTGCTGATTCGGAGGTAACCTTTTGTACTTCGGAACCAAGTTTTGCTTTCTCCCTCTCAAGTGAAGACCTTACGATAAGCAGGGAGTTTCTTAGCTGTTCAATTTCCTGATTTTTTATACGTTCGGCCTCCTGGACAGCATCAGCTTGCTGAATATGAACGGATTCAACCTCATGTCGAAGTGCGTGAATTGTTTTTTGAAGGGATTCTTTTTCCGCAGCACTCTGTTGGAAAGCTTTTTGAAGTGACTCAGCGTTTCTTGCTTCAATCCTATCTAAATTTTGCCTCATAATCGTCATCGAATCTTTCAGCTGTTTAATTTCAGCATTTTTGGAGCTGAGTGCACGCTGGATTTCCTGCGATTTAGCAACTTCGCTTTCTTCTAATTCTGATCTGAGAGTTGCAATGGTGTGCCGTAAAGAATCTATTTCTTTTTGCTTTCCGCTTTCCGCTTCCTGTATTTTATTTTGAGCTTCAGCTTGGCTCCTTTCTAGATTATTTCTTACACTTGAAAGAGAGGAACGGAGTTGGCGAATTTCTTGAGTGTTTGCACGCTTTTCATTTTGTATCGCGTCCTGAATTTTGGATTCAAAAGAATCAATTTCTTCTCTTAATAAATTGATGGTGTCGTGAAGAGAGGATACTTCCTGGGAATGAGAGAGAGAATTTTTTTGAATCTTCTCCTGGTGCCTGATGTTACTCAAATCAAGCCTTTCACGGCTCTTTTGCAAAGAATCCTTAAGCAATTTATTTTGTAAGTTTGCTTCAGCAACAGCTTTTTGAATTTCTTCTTGTTTCGATGCCTTGGATTCTTCCAGGGCGCTTCTTAAGTTCTCGATGGTTTCTTGAAGCGATTTGGATTCCAATTTCCCGGAAGAAATAATTTTTCCAATCTCTTGTTCTTTACGGAATTCGATTCGGTTGATTTTTTCACGCAGCTTGGCGGATAGTTCTTGCAATCTAATGATCTCGCCCTGATTTCGTTGGGAGACATTTTGCTCAATCGAGGCCAATTCATTGTCCTTCGATTCCAATTCCTCCCGCAAAGAGGAAACCAACTCTTGTAATCCTAAAATTTCATTTGCGTGAAGTGCCTTTGTCTTTTGAGCAGTGTCTTTGACCTCTTCTTTGGAAAAATCTAATCTATTTCTTAGCTCTTCGATCAGGGAAGTTAGGCACTTATGTTCAGCTATATATTTTTTGTCTAGTTGTTGCTGTTCGTGCTGATGTTGGGTCTGAAGCTGTTCATAATCATCCCGCAATCTTAAAATAACTCCGTGCAGGCTAGACTCCCTGTTTTTATGGTTTTCCTCCAATGATTGGATCTCCGAATCATGCAAATCCAAGTTGAGCTCTAGTTGTTCACGAAGAGAGCTTATTGTTTGCTTCAAGAAATTTAATTCGCGTTCAAGCGAATTAGTCTCGGAAGGGGGTAGAAGAGACATAATTTGTTTTTGTCAAAAAAAGATACACCTGTAAATAAGAACCTTGCCGTTAATATGAATGTTGCCTAGGCAAGTTATGAAAGAGAAAAGTATGCCTCTAATAACATTCATAGCTGTATTTCTTACCTTTCTTGCATCTTCCTGTTCAGAAACCTCTATTTCTACTTCTCGTGATGCTGAAGAAGGGGGAGATAATATTGATTTTACATCACTTATAGTTAGCCAGACAGGAGGATCTAAAAGTCTTGCGGCATTTCTGGATAGCGGTGATGAAGTTGAAGCAATTGATGTTTTAGATGGAGCTCAGTACGCTGATGTAACGAATGAGGAGGGCCCTAATGCAATCAAAACAACCGACCACACTATTGAAAAAAATTCTGTGGAGAATGAAGTGGACCTTGATTTGCCTACCGCCATGTTGCCGGCTTCATCCTTTAACCTGACAGAACTTCAGCAAGGCAATGACATCTCTGCAAAAAATGATTTAAGTTTGGAAGAACTAAAAAAAATAAATCTTCGCAAGGACCAGACGATTGCTTCGTTAACCCGTTTAAACGAGGAGCTAATTTTCGAAATCCAACGATTGAGGTCGAGTGATCCAAGAAGTCCTGAAACCCTTGTCCAGAGCGAGCCTAGGTATACTTCCAATCAGAGCGGCCAACTCCAAAAATTACAAGACGAGATCGCCTTGCATAAATCAAGCCTGATCCAAAAGTCTCACGAAATTAATGGTTTGCGGATTGAGAGCAATAGGTTTCAAAATGGCATCGATTCGCTTCAACCCCGAGTTGATTCGATCCATAATAACGGTACCCAGAGGACTAATCAGTCCGGTCAAATCTACAACCGTTCCAATTCTGTTCCTCCAGGTCAACCCACTCCCACTTACATTTCGAGCATCTCGGAATTTTGCAGTCTTGAATTTGATGCTGTTGTTACTCTTTTAAATGGGAAAAATAAAGAAGTGTTTTACACAGAATTTTTTCTGATCTCCAAAAGTTTCCCAAACCTACTCTTTGATGAAGGCATTAACTTAAACGATTTCCCACAAGTGAACTCATTCGAAGAACTATGGGCCCAATCAAGGAAATCCCCATTTGCTTACACTGGTATTTATAAAAGAATTCGAAATGTTCTCTTAAAACAAGTAGAATTAGGTACTGGTTACCGGGTTCGAACAGACATAGACGGATTCGGAGAGTTCAAAAATTTACCCACTGGTTCATTTTATTTAGTCGGAACAGCACCAGTTGGGAAAACTGGTGCGGTGTGGAATGTGCCCGTCCGGCTCCGATCTGGAATCAATAAAACATCACTAACATTGGCTAATGCTAATTGGCGGGAATAGAATTAAGCTTTACTGAGTCCTAGATAAGGATAGGTTTTGAATTTCATTAATTATATATATGAGCACTGAACAATCGTCCGATAGTAAAAAGCTACAGTTAACCTTACAGCAGAAAATTGGCATTCTTTTGTCATTTTCAAAAGATAAAGTAGTCGAGCAGATCCAATGCGTCTGGTTTATCATCCTCTACTTAATTGTCTTTCAGGTGCTTGTCCTTGGATTGCCCATTGTCTATTCTTTGATGATCGCTGCCGGCATTATGATTGTCATCATAGGTCTTGCTTTCTTCATGGAAGGATTACGCTTGGGGCTCATGCCTCTCGGAGAAGCTCTTGGGTCGACTTTACCCAGAAAGAAGATTTTGGGTATTCCATGTCTTCCGACAAGTTTGGCATTCGGGTTTGTATTGGGTGCCTTTGCAACTTTTGCTGAACCCGCCATCGGAGTTTTACGTGCTGCTGGGTCTGGAGTTGATCCAACTTCCGCACCTCTGTTGTGGACTATTTTAAATACCGGGGCTGGACTTCTGGTAAATTGTGTGGGTGTAGGAGTTGGAATTGCGGTTCTTTTAGGTGTCCTTCGCTTTTACAAAGGTTGGTCTCTTAAACCTTTCATCTATGTAGGAGTTATTGTTCTTTCTTGCATTACCCTTTACATGCAGTTTTCGGATGACAGGCTCAAACATGTATTAGGTTTGGCGTGGGATTGTGGTGCTGTTACCACAGGACCGGTTACAGTCCCCCTTGTTTTAGCTCTTGGGATAGGAGTTTGCAGGATCGTTTCTACAGGAGGTTCAAGCAATACAGGGTTTGGGGTTGTTACCCTTGCATCGCTATTCCCGATTCTAGCAGTCATGTGTTATGCACTTTATTTATTCAAAACGGATAATTATTACTTTGCTTCAGAATCCACTGCTGATTGGCACATAAAAGCAGGTGAATATGGGAAAAATTACCCCATTGATCTGCAAAAATTTGGAGACCTAAATGCTCAATCCAAGATTGATTCGGCTTCAGGTGTTGGAGAAGCGGAGTTGTCCTGGTCCTTATCTGTAGAAGAGAGGAAAATGGTACAAACCTACCTTAATGAGAACAAATCTCTTCCTGAGGGTTATACGCTAAAGACAAAAGTTGCGGAAGGAGTTATTGTGCCTGACAGTCTATCTAATGGGGAACGGGAAAATGTACTCGTGCAAGGTGCAAAACTTTATGTTGTTCGTGAAGGTTATAAAGCACCGGATGACGTTTGGAATCCAGATGCAGACATTGCCACTGCATTTACTAATAAATTTGATTTTTTCCCTAACACATTTAAGCCCCAGGAAATTGACAAAAATAACAACGGGAAGGCTGACCCTGGCGAAGATTTTTATAGCATTGAGCCTGATGGTTCTATAAATTATTCCAAAACTGACGGAATTCTCTCTGGTCCCGATCAAGATCGTGGCGCCTTGGAGGGTGCAATTTGGGCAATTGTTCCGTTGTGCTCGATTCTTTTATTCGTTTTAATCATAGGGCTAAGGCAAAAGCCCAAACATATGGATGAGTTGGTCATCGGAATTCTTTGTGCTGTTATCGGTATGTGCTTGTTCAACCTAGGCATTGCCCTTGGTTTAACACCACTTGGTGAACAACTCGGTGGAAATGTTGTTTCCAGCTTCGCACCTATTCAGCCATGGCAATCAGAAGGTTTTATTGATCCTATCTTTCAATCATCTACCGTTGGTAAGTGTCTTGCTATATTGTTTGGCTTTATATTGGGATACGGAGCTACACTGGCAGAACCTGCTCTTAATGCGCTCGGTTCTACAGTTGAGAAGATTACAGTCGGGGCTTTTAAGAAAAATTTACTCATGCAAGCCGTTGCTACAGGAGTTGCGTTAGGAATTGCGACTGGTGTTGCTAAGATTGCATTCAATTTGGAACTCTGGTATTTACTCATACCTCCTTACACACTGTTGCTTATTCTCACATTTATATCTAGTGAGGATTTTGTGAATTTTGGTTGGGATAGTGCAGGGGTTACGACAGGACCAATCACGGTGCCTCTGGTTTTAGCAATGGGTCTTGGTATTGGGGCCAAAACTGGAGCGATAGACGGATTTGGTGTACTTTCACTTGCTTCAGTTGGGCCAATTATAACAGTTCTTACCGTTGGTCTACTTGTTAGGAAAAAACCCAAAGATACTCCACCTGTTGAACACCAAATGGAGACTGCATAAATGAATAAATTAGAATCTATCAATCATGTCTCTTTGGTGAACTTAATCTTACCCAAAGATTCATTATCTACCGTATCTTCAGAGCTTAAAAAAGCCGGAGCCAAAGGAATCTTTCATGTTGCTGCCAGAGGATCAATAATCAATGGCGGTAGCTTTTTATCAAAGATGTTCCCTCCTCCAGCACCTGAACAATCTCTGGTTCAAGTTTTGGTACCAAACTCTGTTAAGCAGCGTATTTCCGAGGTGGCAATTTCATCTGGACGGCTTGACCGAGTTGGTTCCGGGGCAATTTTCTCCATCTCCTGTGATAAAGCTTTTTGTTCCCAGAACTTCCCTTTAACAGATGGAGTTGAGGGTGATGTAGTAGCAAATGATTTGGTTACCATGGAAGCAATCTGCTGCATTTGTGAGAAAGGGGTGGCGGAAGATATTGCTCAAGCGGCCTTATCTGCTGGAGCTGCTGGTCCAACCGTAACCTTTGGAGAAGGCGGGGGCATTCGTGACAAGATTCCTTTATTACGCATGACCAAGGGACCTGAAAAAGAGTTTGTGTGGTGTGTTGTGGATCGTTCTGAATCAAGCGAAGTTTTCACTAGCATGGCAAGGGCAGGCAGAATTACCGAGCCTGGTAGAGGCTTTATGTATTCCATTCCAGTATCTGACGGGATTATCAATGTTAGTAGTACTGTCTCCAATTCATCGCATGGAGCTTCAATGGAACAAGTCATTGCTGCTCTTGATGAAATCAAGGGAGGAAAAGATTGGAGAATTAGTGGTGAAAGCAAATCTTCCTCATTAAATACCACAATCTTACAGGATTTAGTCGGATTGTATTGTATTGTACCTAGAGATTATTACTCAGAGGTTTATGATTCAATATTGGATGCAGGTGCACCAGGTGTTAGTACTAATTTTGGAGTTATGGCAGATCAGTCTGGTTTAGGCGAAGATTCTTGCAATGAAGAATGGGCTCTTGTTTACACTTCTCTTGCACCATCAGCTGTTGAAAACGTCATGAATCAAGTGACCGCTAAAATAGAACATATCGGTCTGGACCGTTTCGCGTTTTACACCCTACCAATACCTCGAGCCTTAACTTATTTGGGAGGCTGATAGGAGAGTTGGCACCTTTTCATTTTTCAAAGAACTGAACAGAAGACCATTCACCCAAGTGTTTTAAGCTATATTCCAGGGGTGTATCCAATCCGAACCGCTTGAATGCCTGAATAACCTGATCAATCTCTTTGGATAATATTCCAGACAGAATAATGGTTGTACCCTTGTGGGTAAGTTGAAATATCCTTTCTGCACAGGAAATCAGAATATCCGCCTGTATGTTGGCAACAACACAGTCGAATGTTCCTAGTGATTTATCTATATCATATAGATTTGAAGTTTTGAAAATGACTTTCTGGTCTAATTGATTTAAAAGTGCATTATCCTTAGAGATTCGTACCGCGTCTTGATCGTTATCAATACCCAAAATATTTTTATAGCCAAGCAAGCAGGCAGAGAGGGAAAGAATACCAGAACCGCAGCCCAAGTCTATAATGCTATGAGAATTTTGGCTTGAAAGTTCTTTTTCAATTAAAAACTCCAAACACATTCGGGTTGATTCATGATTACCAGTGCCAAAGGCCATACCAGGATCAAGAAAAAGAGATAAGTTGTTGGTAGGAACTTTGTAGCTATCTTTAAGCCACACTGGAATTAAATGAAAATGGTGGTAACTCCATGGAATGAAATGGTCCTTGTATGATTCATTCCAATCCTTGTTATCCATGGTTGTGTCTGAAAAACAAAAATTAACTAATGCCCCAATACCATTAATTATGTTAGCTTTATGTAAGAGCATGTCTTCCTTTGACGAAAATACCCCGACCAAAAGACCCTCACCTGTTAGGCGATTTTCTTCTAGGAACCAATTAGTAGGGGCATTTTCAAATAGAAATCCATCCACATAATCTGTAAGATCTGAGGGAATGGGGGAGGATAATTTGTACAAACAATTATTCACAAGGTTTCATGCCTTGGGAGATTTCTGCAACCACTGAAGGTAAAAGCATATGTTCTGCGGCCTGTACTTTTGCGGTTACGGATTCCAAAGTATCTGAGGTCATAACTCGAACGGGTGCCTGAGCAATAATTTCCCCGCAATCCAGGTCGGGAGATACCCAATGCACGGTACAACCAGTAATCTTTACCCCTGCATCCCAAGCTTGTTTAATCGCATTAAGACCTCGAAAGCATGGTAATAAACTTGGATGCAAATTAATGATTCGAGAATCAAAAGCCTCTATAAATTGTTTACTTAAAACTCTCATAAATCCAGCCAAAACAATTAGATCGGGATTAAGGTTTTTTATCTCATCAATCCAAGTTTTGTCTTTTTCGGCATTTAGCCGATCATAAGGGCCTAAATATAATCCAGGAATTTTCGCTCCTTTTGCAATATCTAAGATTCCGCTATTTGGGTTGTCAGAGAAAACTCCAATTATTTCTGTGGTATTTAACAACCCGCTGGCAAAAGCATCTAAAAGTGAATAGCAGTTTGTTCCCTTTCCCGAACCCATGATAACGGTTCTCATAAATCAGTCATTTCTATCTATTAAGTACTTTGGATGTGGTTGATTATTTTAGTGGTACTAAAACCTTCAAGGAGAGAAACAAAATGAATTTCTGTTCCAACCTTATCTAAAGATATCTTTTCGTCCTGATTCAAATTATTTAAAGAATAATCGCCTGATTTTGCGTAAAAATCAGGCTTCAACTGCAAGATCTCTTTTGCAAGATTAGAGCCCTCAAAGATAAAAACCAAAGAAACAAACTTTAACGAACAAAGCATGTATGCTCTTTCCATAACCGAGTAAATCGGGCGAGTCGGCCCCTTGAGAGATTTTACACTGGAGTCGGAATTGAGGGCCACCCAAAGCTCGTCGCCCAATTCAGATGCTTTTTCTAATGAATATACATGTCCGGCATGTAAAAGATCGAAGCATCCATTTGTTAGAACAAGTGTTTTGTTTTCAGATAACAAAGCCTTTCTTTTGTCACATGCATCGGTCAGGGTACTTACACCTTTAGAAAAGCTCGGAAGGGAGTTCATCTTCAGCTATCTGCCTCAAAAAAACGCTTGGCCTTTTTAAGGATACTCGAATCATCACCAATATCTTTGTCCCCGCAAGATACCCCAAAATCAACAAGCTTTTGTTTCTGTTCTTTGTTAAGATTGGTGGGTACATCTATGATTGTTTTTACATAAAGATCACCTTTATTTGCTGGAGATCGTAAATGAGGCATCCCCTTGTCCCGAATTCGAAATGTCTTATTGCATGGGGTCCCAGCAGGTATTTTTAGGGTCACTTTCCCATCCAAGGTGGGAGCTTCAACCGTTCCGCCAAGGGTTGCTAAAGTAAATGGGATATAGAGTTCATGGAAAAGATCATCCTCGTCGCGTTCAAATACCTTATGAGGTGTCACTTGGACATCCACATATAAATCACCAAAAGGTCCATTTAAAGGTCCTGCATCTCCTCTCCCTCTCGAGCATAATCTGGAGTTGTCATTAATTCCCGCAGGAATCTTGACTTTAACGGAGTCGCTACTTTTAGAGCGCCCTTGACCATTACAGGATGAACATGGGTTATCAATTGTGATACCGGAGCCATTACAGGTCGGACATTTCCTTCTTATACTTATAAAGCCTTGATTTGATGCGACCTGCCCGACACCTCCACATGTATGGCACATTGTTTTGGAAGATTTGTCTGACGAGCCAGATCCATCACATGGAGAGCATTCGGTATGGCGTGAATATTTGATTTCTTTTTCCACGCCTTTTGCGGCCTGCTCAAGGGTAATAGAAACGGTTACCCGAAGATCATTACCCCTAATCCCATCTGAAGCGTTGCTTGAAGAACTGCCACCAAAAAAATCCTCGAATATGCTACCAAATCCACCGCCTCCGCTACCACCAAAAACATCTCTAAACAAGTCAAAGGGATCAACTCCCCCAGATGTGTGACCACCGCGAAAGGCATCATGACCAAATTGATCGTATTTTGCCCTTTTCTCGGGATCTTTTAAAACATCAAAAGCAGCAGATATTTCCTTAAATTTTTCTTCTGCTTCTTTATTGCCAGGATTTTTATCCGGATGGTATTGAACCGCTAATTTTCGGTATGCTTTCTTAATTTCTGAATCAGAAGCATCTCTGCTAACACCTAAAGTCTGATAGAAGTCGTTGGCTGCCATAATTTAATGATACGATAAGTTTTAAATCTCTGTTAATTTCCATTTCTAAGAAGCCGCATTCGTCGATTCTTTTTGGGAGACAATAACAGAGGCGGGTCGGATTAAATGATCTTTGAGCCGGTAACCCGTACGAATGACCCTCAATACTATGTCTTCCTTATCGCCAATTTCATAACTGATTGCTTCATGTAATTTGGGATTAAAGTCTTCTCCAACCCCCTCTATGCAAACAAGTCCGTACTCTTCCAGCACATTTTGCATTTGATTGATGGCCATTTTGAACCCATTGACAATAGGTCCATCTGGATCAGCCTTTTCAGCTTCGTGCATGCCTATTTTAAATGCATCGATGGTCGGGAGCAGATCCTCCATTAGTTGTAAACGGGTTCGCTGAATCGCTTCTTCTCGATCGCGGATCGATCTTTTCTTTAAATTATCTAGGTCAGCAACTGTTCGTAAATACTTTGACTGGAGGCTTTCGTGTTTGCTGTATGCTTCTGTGAGTTGAGATTTCAGGCTCGATGGGCTTTCCTCCTGTCCATCATCATCATTCAAAATCTCGTTCTCAGGAGAGCTGTTTTGATTATTTTCCGAATTAATTAAATCTTCTTTCTTTTCCATGATTAAAGTTTTGAAACCAAAGGGATATGAGTAAATGCACCCTTGAAATACAGGTCAACATGAATGAGATAGGCATTGGTTGCCATTAGTTTTTGTTGGCAGGAAGGTAGAAATTATCAGTAACAATCAAATCACCAGCCTTTTTAATTGTTACTTTGCAACTTTTATTAAAAGGAGATAGCCCAAGCTCTCCTGGTGCTATCACGGTATTTCCTATCGATATTTCTGAGTTAATTGGATTTAGAATCATACACTGCTCATTTGATTGTTTTAACTCGAGATGTTGATCTTTTCTTGCTTTGAACTTCCTGATTCTAAAGTGCTTACAATCTGCGAGAATCTGCACAGGTAACGAGCCTTCACGGACTATTTTAGGTTCAAAACTCTGGAAATTTATACATGCAAGTGATTCTTTGATGTGAAGCAATCTAGGTAACCCATCGGTACCCTTTCTTCCCCAATCGTATACCCGATATGTTGTATCAGAATTTTGCTGAATTTCTAAAATAAGATTACCACCGTCAATGGCATGAATGCTCCCACTTTCAACCAAAATAGAATCTCCTGTTTGGGACTTAATTCGTTGGCAAACTGATTCTATCCTATCTTCTTCCAAAGCCTGAATAAATGATTCTTTACTGGTTCCTTGTTTAAGCCCAATAAAAACTCCAGCATTTTCACTTGAATCGGCAATATACCAATTTTCTGTCTTGGGTTCTCCCTTGAGCGATATTGCTAGTTCTTCGGGTGGATGAACCTGCAAGCTTAACCTTTGCCTGCAATCTAGCCACTTTACTAATAGGGGAAAGCGTTGATCCTTTTTCCATCCTGGTCCCATTATTTCGGGATGTTTTGAGCGAAGTAAGTCCCGAATGGTCATTTTGCCATTTTCAGGATATGTTACACTCGATTGAAAATCCTTTCTGTCGACAATATCCCATGATTCACCGACATCTATCCCCTGAGGGATTGCTCGATCTAATTTTGTATGAAGGAACTGCCCCCCCCAAACTCTTTCAAAATAATGAGGTTCAAACTTGAAAATCATCGCCATTGCAGTTTCTATAGACGGTTATGGGTGGAGATTATAATTTATCGTGTTTAAGCTTTATTTAAGCTAGTGGCAAACGTATCTGAGAAGAATAAACAAGGGAGCGGGTTGTCGCAACTTTCTGTACCCCGTAAGACGGGTTGGGCAATTATTTTTGCCCTTGTTTCGGTATTTATCTTGTTGGCTTTGATTGATTACGACCCTTCTAATTTTCATAGCTTCCCTCCAGAGGGAACTCCACCTCTCCTTGGGAAAACTGGAAATATTATTGCAAGGTATGCTTTCGCATATTTTGGAATTTCGGCGTGGTTTCTGCCATGGTTTTTTGGTGTTTGTTCCTGGCTACTACTATCAACGTTTAGAAAAGAACAAAAACTTCAAAAGTTGGTACCTCTTCCATTCGTGTTAATTTCAGTTTCTTTAATGGCCAACCTCAAGGACTACTCTGCCATAATCGCAAAAGAAAAACCCCTGTTCGATCAACTTACCTTTGAGCATGGTGCTGGTGGTTCACTTGGGGCATGGTTATATTCTGGACTTCCTTTGTTTGGCGGGGTTGAACACTTTTCTGGAGGGCTTCTTAGAATTTGGATAGGAGAAGCGGGTACATGGCTGCTTGCAATTATTGTTCTGGCATCTTCCCTGGCATTGCATTTCTCATTCGGGTCGGAAAAGTTTTGCGGAATACTGTCATTCATTTCCGGATTAGCAGGTAGTTTTAAAAAGAAAAAAGTAAAAGAAAATATTCCTCAAAAACCTAGTGAGGAAAAAGTTCCACCAACTGCTAGGGATAAGAGATTTTGGAAATTTATTTTACCTCAGGCAAAAAATAATCAGCAAGATCCATTATTTGGTGATGTTTCCCAGCAGGAAAAAGAGTTCAAGGATGTTGCAAACAATCTTACCTCACCCAAGGTGCCGTCTAAGCCAACAGAAAAAAATATAGCCTCTTCTTTTAAAGAACCAGCAAAAGAATCCGATGAAGTAGAAAATTCGAATCAAAATTTAACGGACGCTCAAAACGAAGAAAGTTTAAAAAGTTTTGAGAAAGTGTCTGTCGACGATGGATTTAAAGTAGTCAGGGCAGAAAAAACGGAAAAAGCCACTGATCTTTTCCCTGAGCGAAAAGGAGATTATCACTTTCCCACCCTAGATTTATTAATGGAACCTCCTGAGGTAATTTCAGGAGCCGATGAGGATCACATGATTAAAGCCAAAAGGCTAAAAGAGACTTTAGCTGAGTTTAAAATTGATGTGGAATTAGGAGAAGTCCACACCGGGCCAGTAATTACTCGATATGATATTCACCCCGCAGCCGGTGTCCGGGTCGAAAAGATTGCCAACCTAGACAAAAATCTAGCCATGGCACTACGGGCTGATAGTGTGCGTATCTTAGCCCCTGTTCCAGGGAAAGGGTGTGTAGGCGTAGAGGTTCCAAACGAATTTGCCGCGCCTGTTTGTTTAAAGGAAATCCTGCAGTCTAAAGCTTGGGCGGATGCCAACGCAGAGATTCCTATTGTCTTAGGCAAAGAAGCAAGCGGAAGACCATTGGTGGCAGACCTTACCAAAATGCCTCACCTCTTAGTTGCAGGATCAACTGGTTCTGGAAAGACAGTTTGTATTAATGCTATCATTGCTTCGTTGTGTTATCACTCCAGTCCAGAGGATGTTAGGTTTATAATGGTGGATCCCAAAATTGTGGAAATGAAAGTCTACAATGATTTACCACACATGCTTATACCTGTTGTCACAGAACCTAAAAAAGTACCTGGTGCTCTAAAGTGGCTTTTAGTTGAGATGGAGAGAAGATACCAAATTTTCTCTAAGATTGGAGTTAGAAACATTGCAGGGTTCAACGCTAAAATTCTTAAGGATAAGGAAGAAAAAGAAAAAGCTCTGTTGCTTGATGCAGAAATGACTGCGGAAGAGCGTGCAGCTCTCTCTTCTATTCAAGTGCCCCGCGATGATGATGCTCTTGAAATTCCTGAAAATAAATTACCATATATCGTTTGTATTATTGATGAGTTGGCCGACTTGATGATGGTTGCTCAAGCAGATGTAGAAACTGGGATTGCCCGGCTCGCCCAATTAGCCCGAGCTGCAGGAATTCATCTCATTATTGCAACACAAAGACCTTCAGTAAATGTGATAACTGGTGTAATCAAAGCAAATTTACCAAGTCGAATATCTTTCCGCGTTGCTTCTTACAGGGATAGTCAAACCATCTTAGATGGTAAGGGTGCAGAATCCTTAATTGGTAAAGGAGACATGCTGTTTATTCCCCCAGGTAGTGCTACATTTATGAGAGCTCAGGGGGCTTTTGTGAGTGATGAGGAAATTAATGGAATCGTCGACTATTTGAAGGTAAACGGACCTCCCCAAATTATTGAAGAAGTTCGTGACCAAATTGAATCTGCCGGTGAAGATGACATACTTGGTTCAAGTGATGAGGGAGATAATGAAGACCCTATGCTTAAAAAAGCTGTTGAAATTATCCGCACAACTAAAAGAGCATCGACCTCCAATCTTCAACGAAAGCTCAGTATCGGATATAATCGTGCAGCGAGAATTATGGATGAATTAGAAGAGAGGGGAGTAGTTGGGCCTGATTTACCAGGGCAGGGGAGAGAAATCCTCATGGATCTTTAATGCATTGAATTCTCCACTTGATCATCTTCAATTTTAGTGAAAATGTAATTTTTTAATATTTCCCACTATGGCCATTGGACAAAAACTTGAAGATGCGAGAAATCGAAAAGGAATCTCAATAAGAGAAGCCTCTGAATCCACTAAAATTCGAGGTGATTTCCTAACTGCATTCGAAGCGGGGAATTTTGATTTAAATTTACCAGAGGTTTATCTACGTGGATTCATCCGAGTGTATGCCCGTTTTCTTGGTATAGATCCTGAATCTGCTGTGGCTGATTTAAACTTAGAGATTGGTTCAGGGAAAAACAAGAACCTCAAAAAATCTATTGGAAAAATTAGCGGAACTGAGCCAATAGAAAATACCAAAGATAATACCCCGGCAGATAGTTCTAGAATTACTGGCTCAAATCTTTCAGCACCCAACAGCTCCTTAAAGCCTTATGTATTTATTGGAATTATTAGTTCTGTAGTCGTGCTTTTAGCAATCATTCTAATAGTCATATTTTCTTCGGAAGATCAAGGCCCCGTAACGGCTAACAATAATAATGCTGCGCAAAATTCAGTTCGAGAAACCAAAGCTATTCCCGACAATACATCGATTAGAGGTGCAAATACAGAAACCAGTTTTAGTGACGATAATGCTGTGGAATCTATCCTTAGGCTTGCTGCCATTGGACCGATAGAAAGATTAATTATCAGTGACGAAGGTAAGTCCCCCAAGATTTTTCACGAATTTAAAACGGTAGAGACTGGTTGGGAAAAAGTAATCCCTTTCACCAAGGGCTTCCGCTGCTACAGTTCATCCTTACAGCATGTAAGGTTTGCAGTTAATGATGGAATTGAGAAACAGGTAAACGGTCAGGGCGCAGGTAAATTCAGTTGGTTTACTGAATAATTTATGACGCTACTGAAACTGCGGAATACTTAATAAACCAATACCAATTTTTACCCTTAAGCAAAGCAGAGAATTGTACAGGGATACGATCTCCTGATTTGTGCAGTAATTTGATATTGAGGTCTAAAATATTCTTATCTTTCAGGATCTTAGTTGTTCCATCTTGTGCTATGTAGGCATCCTCCGGAGCAACAAAATCAAGAAATGGTCGATCTCTAAGATCTGCTGGTGCATGACCAAGAAGTTCTGACAGATGATTGGTATTTCCGTGAAATCTCAGTTCCCCATCTATTAATTCAATGATGCCAGAATATTCAGCAAGTTGGGTCAAGCGGTCTAGGGAAAAATGCCTTTCAGGAGTGTATACAGATCCTTCTTGGGCAAAATGACTATTCTGGAAATGCTTAGGTGTTAGGTTTGCCCTCTTCTTAAAGGCACGATGGAAATAGTGAACACTTTCAAATCCGCAAGCCTCCGAGACCTTCTTTACGCTAACCTTGGAGCTTGAAAGCATTTTTTTGGCCTGATCAATGCGAGTTTGAATGAGATCTTCTGTCGGACTGATTTTGAAACTAGATTTGTAAAGAGATGCAAACCTGCTGGTACTAAGCTTCATCTTTGCCGCCATGTCTTCAATTTTCCATGGTTTTGAGAAACTTTCATGAATTTCAGATCTCAAGTCACGGAGTTTTTGAGCATGATCCGGAAGGGTTTCGGTAAAATCATGATTACATAACCGGAAAGTCTTACTCAAAAGCTCAAGAATATGAGCGAGGACAATGCTTTGCCAGTTAGTGCTTTGTGTAGTTGATTCGAGGTTAATTTTAGTAAAAATACTGTCTGTAAAATGAACCTGAAGAGGATTCAGAAGTACATTTTTCTCGATATTTGATATTGTAATGAGCTTAGAAGCAATAGATCCCCTGAAAGATAATGAGCTGTAAGAAAGCGAATAATTTCCAATAGGCTTAATTTCTAATTGTAAACCTGGTTCTCGGAGGAACACAGCTCCCGATGATGCGTCAAAAGCTAAATCATTAGCCTCAACGGATGCTTTGTTGTGGAAAACAATAAAATTAAAGTCTTTATTGGATGAAGAAAAGACTTGTTCTTTAGTGCAATTACAGGAGATTTTTACAACTTTTAGAATACTCATAGGGGCAATTCACTTTAAAAAAGCACAGATTTACACAATTAAACAAGCAAAATTTTAGTTTATAAAAAATTTACTGATCTGCATTAGGATCAACGCACTTTGGGCCTTTGAGTGCCTCTTTTTGGCCAACCAACTGTGGATAATCTTCAGCTTTTTCGTTCAACTCAATCCATTCCTGTAGTTCTTCAGGGACATCCATATCTGGATAAATTGCTTCAACCGGACATTCATCCATGCAAGCATTGCAGTCAATACAAGTCTCGGGATTTATGTAAAGACGGTCTGGAAGTTCGTGAAACGCATCTACGGGACAAACCGAAACACAGCTGGTGAACTTACAATCTACACATTTCTCAGTAACGACATAACTCATGGGTTTATATATATATTGGAATTTTAGAAAAACCTTACAGGTGATGAATTTTCTTCAGCCATACGACGATGCTCCTCATCTGAGCAAGCAGAATCGATCGGAGAGCTAGGATTTTCATCATTAGATTCCACGAGGTTGTTAGTGAGCAAATAGTTTTCAACTTCCTCACCGCTGACATCAGCAAGCATTACTCCGTCAATTTCGACACATGGCTGGTTTGTTTGTCCTGTTTTTTCAACCATTTCAGCAAACAATTCCTGATTGTTTATGATGTCCAAGTCTTCAAAGGCCAATGAGTATTTGCTCATGATTGCACGAACGCCCATACTCCATCCACATTGTGGTTTTAGGTAAGCTTTAATTTTCATGTACACCATTTAGCACTAAGTACTTGGAATCGCAAATCAGATTTTCTTGGTGAATTACCAGAAGGAATTTCGTGATTCGGATTGATCTAAGCAAAAATTTTCGGCTTAGTGCGGAAAAGATTTAAAATTATTGAGGATGCGTGTAGGTGCCAGTCCTTCTTCCTTGACCGTATATGTGCATGGCGCAGAATAATTCTTCCTTTTTGATATTCTTTGGCATCGATATAACTTTACTGAACATGACACTTCCCCATAAACAAGGCTTATATGACCCGCAGTTTGAGCACGACAACTGCGGTATTGGATTGATTGTAGACATGAAGGGTCGAAAGTCCCACGATATTGTCAAGGGTGCTCTTGAGATTTGCGTGAATCTGGATCATCGTGGAGGCTGTGGTTGTGATCCAATTACCGGAGATGGTGCCGGAATTTTCATTCAAACACCCCATAAGTTTTTCAAGAAAGTTATTTCACAAGATTTAGATTGCGATTTACCCGAAGCTGGGGACTATGGCGTGGCCTTTCTTTTTCTTTCTCCTGAGGCGAGCCGTCGATCGAACGAAAAATCTGTGGTTGAAGAGGTTTTGGCTGAAGAGAATCTTACCCTGATTGGATGGAGAAAGGTTCCTGTAAGAAGCCAAATTCTAGGAAAAGCTTCCGCCGCGTGTGAACCTGTGATGGAGCAATTATTTGTTCATAGACCCGCAAATGTTGAGCGAGGCTTAGACTTTGAAAGAAAATTATACCTTGCCCGCCGAATTATCAGTCATCGATTAAGGTACGCTGAAGGGTATCATGATGTTGATTTTCATGCCTGTTGTTTCTCATCTCGGACACTCATTTACAAAGGAATGCTCACCACTCAACAATTGGGTGAATACTTTCCTGATTTAAGTGATCCTGATATGGAATCAGCCCTCGCCCTTACACATTCGAGGTTTTCGACAAATACATTCCCAAGTTGGCCTCGAGCACAACCCTTTAGGTACATATGCCACAATGGCGAAATTAATACAGTTCGAGGTAACGAAAACTGGCTTTATGCCAGACAAATGCAGCTAGCAAGCGAGGTGTTTGGTGAAGACGTTTCCAAACTGTTTCCAATCATTCGAGCAGATGGCTCAGACTCCCAAAAGTTTGACAATTGTTTGGAGTTTTTAACTCTTTCTGGACGTAGCTTAGCACACTCCATGATGATGATGATTCCTGAACCATGGGAAAAGCATCAGAGCATGGAAACCTACAAAAGAGACTTTTATGAATTCCATGCGTGCATGATGGAACCGTGGGATGGTCCTGCATCGATTGCCTTTTCCGATGGTGTTCAAGTTGGTGCGGTTCTGGACCGCAATGGGTTGCGGCCTTCTCGGTATTACGTTACCTCTGACGATCGTGTGGTGTTGGCCTCCGAGGTAGGAGTCTTATCTTCAATTCCATCGGACACGGTGGTTAAAAAGGGAAGATTAGAGCCTGGAAGGATGTTTTTGGTAGATATGGAAGAGGGTAGGATCATCGATGATGCCGAACTGAAGCAAAAAATCGCTCAGCTAGAACCTTATGGTGATTGGTTAAAGAACTCGTTAATCGATTCGAAGAATTTGCCCGAAGCTGCCTCTTCTGTTGAAGATGATTTCGACACCCTTTTATCCAGGCAAAAAGCATTTGGATATTCTTTTGAGGATTTGCGCCTCTTAATAGGTCCTAGTGCAGATTCGGGTAAACAACCGCTCGGGTCGATGGGCAATGATTCTCCGCTGGCGGTTTTATCAGACAAGCCACAGCTCTTGTACAATTACTTTAAACAACTGTTTGCCCAAGTGACCAATCCTCCCATTGATCCTATCCGTGAAGAGATTGTTACAGCATCTGTTACATTTATAGGTTCTGAGGGGAATTTAACGAAACCAAGCCCTAAAAATTCTCGGCTGATAAAGTTTGAAAGTCCGCTTGTTGATGATCGGGTAATCCGTCAACTTCAGGGGGATTTACCTGAGGGTTTTAAATCTGTCACCCTTCCATCAACTTTTCTCACAGATTCAGGAACCGATCCTGAAGCATCCTTACAAATTGCACTTGAAGAATTATTCGCAAAAGCAGATTCGGCTATTCGAGAAGGTGTAAATCTCCTGGTTATTTCCGATCGAGAGGTTTCGAAAAATCGAGCTTCAATTCCTTGCTTGCTCGGTTGTGCTGGCTTGCACCATCACTTGATACGTCAGGGAACAAGAACAAAAGTTTCTATCATTATTGAATCTGGAGAACCTCGGGAAGTTCAACACTTTGCTCTCCTGCTGGGATATGGTGCTGACCTTATCAACCCATATCTGGCATTAGAGACTGTTCGCAACCTTATTCACACTGGCGACTTGCAGGGTAATCCTAAGAAGGCATGTCTCAATTTTTTAAAAGCAAACTTGAATGGAGTCATCAAAACCATGTCCAAGATGGGGATTTCAACGATTGCATCATACAGAGGTGCCCAAATCTTTGAAGCGATCGGGTTAAATCATGAAATCATCAACACATATTTTAGCCAAACTCCATCTCGCGTGGAAGGAATCGGATTAGATAGTATTGCCAAAGAAGCTGTTGAACGGCATCGATTCGGATTCGCCGATCGTACAGACAATCGTGCATCTAATTTAGATCCAGGCGGAGTCTACCAATGGCGTGCAAATGGAGAGAGGCATCTATTCAATCCAACCACCATCCATAAACTTCAAAAGGCCACCAGGTTGGGGGATTATGCTGTATTCCGAGAATATTCCAATGCGGTAAATGATCAATCCCGTGAATTATTTACTTTACGGGGTCTAATGGACTTTATCACGGACTCCACCGAATCCATTCCCCTAGATGAGGTTGAGCCTGCAAGTGAGATTGTTAAGCGTTTTAAAACTGGTGCAATGTCATATGGGTCCATTTCTCGGGAAGCACATGAAAGCTTGGCTATTGCCATGAATCGTCTGGGGGGGAAATCCAATACCGGCGAGGGTGGAGAAGATATTGAACGTTTTTCGCCAGATGAAAATGGGGACTCGAGAAGGTCTGCTATCAAACAGGTTGCAAGTGGAAGATTTGGGGTAACTAGCTTTTATCTGATCAATTCGGATGAAATCCAAATCAAAATTGTTCAAGGCGCAAAACCGGGAGAAGGAGGAGAATTACCTGGTCATAAAGTTTTGCCACCTATTGCAAAAACCCGTGGAACCACACCCGGTGTAGGCTTAATATCCCCACCACCACACCACGACATTTATTCCATAGAAGATCTTGCTGAGCTAATTCATGACCTAAAAAATGCAAACCATAGGGCTCGAATTAATGTAAAGTTGGTTTCAGAGGTAGGAGTAGGCACGGTTGCGGCAGGAGTAGCTAAGGCTAAGGCAGATGTTATTCTCATCTCCGGATATGATGGAGGAACAGGGGCATCACCTCGATCTTCCATCCAGCATGCAGGGTCACCATGGGAATTGGGTTTAGCTGAAACCAATCAAACCTTGTTGCTTAATGATTTGCGCAGCCGAGTAGTTCTAGAAACCGATGGTCAGCTGAAGACCGGTAGAGATGTTGCGATTGCCTGTTTGCTTGGTGCTGAAGAATTTGGCTTTGCCACAGCCCCGCTCATTACCCTTGGCTGCCTGATGATGCGCGTCTGCCACAAAAATACCTGTCCTGTTGGGATAGCAACCCAAGACCCAAGACTCAGGGCTAAATTTGCTGGTGGAGCAGATGCAGTTGTTAACTTTATGAATTTTGTGGCAGAGGAATTGCGGGAAACCATGGCATCTCTAGGATTTCGTACAATCAACGAAATGGTTGGTCGTGTGGATAGACTAGAGCTTCGCCAAGCGATTGATCATTGGAAAGCCAAGGGCTTGGACTATTCTGGCATTCTACACCGACCCAATGTAGGCAAGGAAGTGGGTACATACTGCCAACAAAAACAGGACCACCTCCTAGATCAATGCTTGGATAATCGGGAAATTTTAAAACAGGCACAACCTGCAATTGCTGAAGGTCAGCCCGTTTCAATTAATCTTCCTGTTATTAATACCGATCGGGTTGTTGGTACTATTACGGGTGCAGAAATTTCCAGAAAACATGGACCTGATGGACTTCCAGAAGACACCGTTTCAATCAATCTTACTGGTTCTGCCGGTCAAAGCCTTGGCGCATTTTGTCCAAGGGGAATGACATTCCGTGTAATCGGTGATACCAATGATTATTTGGGCAAGGGGCTTTCTGGCGGGAAAATCATTGTGCATCCCCCTCGCAATTCTCCGTTTCTTGCCCATGAAAATATTATTGCTGGAAATGTATGTTTCTACGGGGCAACTGCTGGGAAAGCCTTTGTTTCTGGAGTAGTAGGCGAACGCTTTTGTGTGCGGAACTCTGGGGTACATGCAGTTGTGGAAGGAGTGGGGGACCATGGCTGTGAGTACATGACAGGCGGGCTGGTCCTATGCCTTGGGAAAACCGGAAGAAATTTTGGAGCAGGTATGTCAGGTGGGGTTGCCTATGTTTTCGACCAGGAAGGAGATTTTCTTACCAAGCGGCTTAATCCGGAAATGGTAAAGACTTATCCTCTTGTTGAGTGCGAGGATTCAGAAATTTCGGAGATTAAAAAATTAATCGAAACACATCTTGAACTCACTGGTTCTGTGCGTGCCAGCGAAATTCTTGATAACTGGAGCAGTGCAATTGAGAAATTCATCAAAGTAATGCCTGAGGACTACGAGAGGGTTTTATTCGCACTAAGAAAAGCTGAAGAACGCGGGCTCCAGGGAGATGAAGCAATCCAGGCGGCATTTGAAGAGAATGTTGCAGCAGGCCACTAATTTAAACAGAAATTCCTTTTATCATGGGAAAACCAACCGGATTTTTAGAACACGATAGACAAACCATTCCAGATCGGAAACCACTCGATCGAATTAAGGATTGGAAAGAGATTCACGAACCTTTCGACGAAAAGAAGATTTCCGAGCAAGGTGCAAGGTGTATGGATTGTGGAACCCCATATTGTCACACCGGCATGACCCTGAGCAATATGGCTAGTGGATGTCCGATCAATAATTTAATACCCGAATGGAATGATCTAGTCTACAAGGGTAAGTGGCGGGATGCATTGGACCGTTTACACAAGACCAATAACTTCCCAGAGTTCACCGGAAGAGTATGTCCAGCACCTTGTGAGGGCTCATGCGTGCTTGGCGTGATCGAACCTCCAGTGACGATCAAGAGCATTGAATGTTCTATCATAGACAAGGGATTTGCAGAAGGCTGGGTAACTCCCCAGCCACCATCCGAAAGATCCGGTAAAAAAGTTGCCGTTGTTGGCTCTGGACCAGCTGGTCTGGCTGCTGCCGATCAGCTTAACAAAGCCGGTCACTTAGTAACGGTTTATGAACGGGCCGACCGCATTGGTGGTCTTCTTCTTTACGGAATTCCAAATATGAAATTGGATAAAGAAATCGTTCAAAGAAGAGTGGATCTGATGGCAGCAGAAGGGGTTGAATTCATCGTCTCCACCGAAATCGGAAAAGATGTACCAGCAAAAAAATTAGTGGATGATTATGATTCGGTTATTCTGTGTTGTGGTGCGACGAATCCTAGGGATTTGCCCATTGAAGGAAGAAATCTCAAGGGTGTTCATTTTGCCATGGAGTTTTTAACTATTAACACCCAAGGGTTATTAGAACTCAAAGATGTAACCAATTTTGAAACTGCTGCGAAGAACAAGGATGTCGTGGTTATTGGTGGAGGAGATACGGGTACTGATTGTGTGGGCACCTCGGTTCGACACGGTTGTAAAAGTGTGACTCAGTTAGAAATTATGCCTCGCCCGCCGGAGGAAAGAGCCATGGACAATCCTTGGCCTGAATGGCCAAAAGTTTATAAATTGGACTATGGCCAAGAAGAAGCAAAAGAAGTATTTGGTGAAGATCCTAGAAAATACCTTACGATGACCAAGAGGTTTATTGGTGATGGTGACGGCAATCTAAAAGGCTTGGTTATTTGCGATATTGAATGGCAACAAAATGACGGCAGATATTCCCCGGTGGAGGTTCCTGGAAGCGAGCAGGAAATACCGGCACAGGCAGCATTTTTGGCAATGGGTTTTTTGGGTCCCGAAGATACGATTGCTGAGGAATTGGGATTGAGCAGAGATTCCCGATCCAATGTGCAAGCAGAGTATGGAAAATTCGCCACCAATATTGACGGAGTATTTTCGGCAGGGGACATGAGGCGTGGACAATCTTTAGTTGTTTGGGCAATTAATGAGGGGCGGGCTGCTGCACGGGAGTGTGATCGTTACTTAATGGGGGAAACTTCACTTCCCTAATTACATTACCCAGTTGTGCAGGTAGTTTGCTTGGATCTTGAGGGTGTCCTTATCCCAGAAATTTGGATAGCTTTTGCGGAAAAAACAAAGATTGAAGATCTTAAACGTACTACCCGCGACGAGCCAGATTACGGAAAACTTATGGATTATCGTCTCGATATTCTCAACCAAAACGGCTTCACTTTGGCTGAAATTCAAGAGGTAATCGAAACACTGGACCCCCTTCCTGGGGCAATGGATTTTCTTCAAAAATTGAGAAATTCTCACGAATTAATTATCCTCTCTGACACCTTTCGGGAATTTGCCCTTCCATTGATGAGGAAACTTTCTCATCCCACCCTTTTCTGTCATGAGCTAGAGGTTAGCAATTCAGGAAGAATTGAAAAAGTAAAGTTACGGCTATCTGATCATAAAAGAAAATCTGTTCAGTACTTGCAGAAGTTAAATTTCGAAGTAATTGCTGCTGGAGATAGTTATAACGATCTAGGCATGTTGTTAGCTGCCGATCGGTGCAGCTTTTTTAACCCACCAGAATCACTTTTAGCAGAGTATCCAGATGTAATGGTTTCAAGGAATTATGAGTCGTTGTACAATTTTATACTGAACGGATAGCAGATCAAATGATAGAAATAATTGTAGGGACGAACCGGAGGAACAGTGCATCTGGTATCCTTGCCCAATGGTTGTGTGCTGAATACAACCAATTATCTGTTGAGGCACAGGTAATGGATCTGGTAGATCTGCCCCCCGAAACTTTTTCGCCGGATGCATATAAGGAAAAACCTCAGCAAGTTATCAAATTTACCGAAAGGGTGTTACGGGCAAAAGGGTTGGTTATGGTAATACCTGAGTATAATGGAAGCATGCCCGGTTCACTCAAACATTTCATTGATCTATTGCCCTTTCCGGAAAGCTTTGAGAACCGTCCGGTTTGCTATGTTGGGCTAGCCGCAGGTCAGTTTGGTGCCTTACGACCAGTCGAACATTTAATGCAGGTTTTTGGTTATCGGAATGCTCACAATTATCCTGCCCGGGTCTTTATTCCGTATTCTTTTAAAATAATTGATTCTGATCGAGGGGTCACGGATGATGCGGTTGCGAATCGTCTTCGTCAGCAGGCCAAGGGCTTCATCGAATATTGTAATCTTTTAGGGTCTGCTGAATAATTTTTATCAAATAAGAATATGGCCCAATCAGATTTATCTGTAGTTGCCACCAATGCCTGTGGTTGGCCAAATCTAACAAAACTTTTAAATGGGGATTTAATTTGTATTTATTTCAACGCCCCTAGCCATGGGCAAATGGAAGGCGACTTAGTTTGCTCTGTCCAAAAACTATCCCAGAAAAAATGGAAAAAAACAGCCATTGTTTCGAGAAGACCGCCTAAGGGGAATCGTATGCATTTGGCAGTTGGACAAGCCAACAATGGAGACCTTCTTTGCTTTAGTAGTGGTTTTTTATTAAACAAAAAAAAGTTCGTGGGGTTTGCTGGCCACTGGTTGTCCCGCTCACAAGATGGAGGAATTACTTGGGATGAAGTTAAAAATCCGGCAATCCCCTCAAAATTAACAACCTGTATTCCCTATGGCCGGATAGTTTCCCTCGGGCCAAAGCTTTTGGCCTATTCTTGTTACCGCAGTCAGGGTAGGGGGAATCCTTCGGAATCATGGGTTTGTTTTTCAGAAGATGATGGTTGGACATGGAAAAAGTATTACAAATTGGGAAATAACGATTCAAATGAAGTGGCCTTGTGCCCACTTCCCCAAGGGAAATTACTTGCGGCAGTTCGAACGCATGTAGACCATCATTTAAAAACAGAGGAATTTTCATTGAACACCAGGAGATGGAAAAGCACCGGCGATGTTTCCCTACCAATGCAACACCCAGCCGACCTTATACAGGTTGGATCAAATTGTATTTTAATGACTTATGGCTTAAGAAATCGTGGACTTATGGGATTTGCCGCACGAATTAGCTTAGACATGGGTAACACCTGGCTTCCCCCTTGGACTCTTCATCAGTGTGGAAAGAGAGCCTCTGATATTGGATATCCATCCACTGTTTGTCTGGATAATAAGGGCAATATGATGACGGCTTTTTATACTGATTATGAGCCGAGGTTTAAAAAGTCTGCTGCTAAATATAGAGTAATTGTAAAGAACTGGAATATCTTTGATTGGATGAGCATCGAAAATAGAAAAACAGTTTCCAGCGGTTTGCAATTTTAGGTATTCCCAAAATAGGAATAAACAGAGGCACCGTCCTCCCATACGATGCCCTTCAACCTATACAAACCTTACACAATTTAGCTTCTGGTATTTAAATTAAATAAATCAAATTATTTAATCATTTTATCTACCAATGTATTATCGGCTCTTTTTCTGGGGGGCTCTTTGTTCCCTTTTCCAACTTTCTGAAAAGGCATTTTTATAGGCATGATTGCCTGAAAGTTCTGCCGATTGGCTTAGCATTTTCTGGTATTGTTTGATCAAGTCTATGTATCTGGTATCCGAAAACAGGTTTTTTTCTTCCTTGGGATCATTCATAAGATCGTAAAATTCCCATTCGTTGAAAGGATAGTAATGAATAATTTTATACCTGCCTTTTCGTAATCCATGATGAGGACAAACTCCATATTCTTCAGAGTTATGATGCCGAGTAAAATAAAGTTCATTCTGTCCAATGACTGAGCGATTTGAGTCCGCCCATGAATACAGTTCTGGTCTTCTTGGTAGATCGGTAAAGAAATTGAGTAGCTTGTATAAATCTTTATCTAAAAAAATCCTATCTGAATCTAATTCCGGGAAATTAAACCCCTGAAAACTTGTTAAAAGGAGGGGGACTCTTGCGCTTGGTTCATACATCCATTCGCTACCAAACCAGCCAAAATCCCCAGAGAATCTCCCTCTCTCCGCGGTGTATATAAAATTTAAACCATATTCATTTCTGGCCCTCACATAATTAACTAGGCGACCAATATTTTCGTCCATCGCGAGCAAGCATCTCAGATAATTTTTGATAAATCTTTGAAATTTCCAAACTCCTAACGATTCTTCATTTAAAGATTCCCGGGCAAAAGCTTCATTTTGTGGTTTCCAGGACATTCTCCACGCTGTTTTTTGTTCATCGTTCATCGATGACAGATTTTTGGTCAAAATAGAGGATTGTGAATGAGATATATTTGTATCCATTGGGCTTTCAAAAAAAAGATCATAAACAGGATCAAGATCCTTGGTTATGTTCATTTTCTGGTATTTATTGGCTGGAGTTCGATCGCTAAAACTAGCAAGGAAATTATCGGGTAAATCGAACCATTCATCATTGTAATGATCAATCATTCGAATGGGTGGGATCCAGGGCCTTTGGGTTGCTTGATAGGAAACAATCATTAAAAAAGGATCCTGGTTAGTTCTATCTTTGTGAAACCATTGGATGGCAAGATCAGTTATTATGTCTGTAGAATGTCCCTCGATAATATAATCGCCATCATTATGGTTAATTTTGGGATTTAAAAAGATTTCTGGATCATCCAAAATTCTCCAATTTTTAAAGCCAAAGTATTCTGGTGTATTGCCCCAGGTCCAAGACCCCAAAAATACCGTTTCATAGCCAATCGACTTAAAAAGATGGGCTAAAAATTTTGAAGGATCAAATCCTGTGAGATCAGAATTTTTAGGAAGTCCTGTAAAAAGCGAAAAACCAGTATTCCCAGTGGAGGCGTCTGTACAATAAGTCAGGGGATGAAAATAACCGGTTTGGGAAAAATGACTTAAATTCGGAGTCGGGTTCATGGATGAACCTAATTCATCAAGAGAGGTGAAAAGATGGGCAGCATGATTTTCAGAGAGGCAAATCAACAGATTTGGCATCTTTTTATCTGGGCCAGCAGATAAATGGCTTAAAATAGCTAAAAAGATAATTAGCCAATTGCTGATTCGAAGAAACATCTCCCTTACTTTTGGTAATGAAATTTGGATTGGCGAATCTTTTTGGAAAATTCCAAATTATCTAAAAATTCCCAAAAACATCTTCTTGTGTGAGAGCCAAATCTTTTTAGTGTACCTGTATGTGTGGAATTGTAGGTTATTTAGGAAAGGGTATAGCCCAGGAATCTCTCATTGATGGTTTGCGCCGTTTGGAATACCGGGGGTATGATTCTGCTGGCGTAGCATTTCATGACGGAAGCAAATTTTCTTTGGCCAGAGAAACTGGCAGGGTAGAAAACTTAGCCAAATCATTGCATGGTGATTTTAGTCAATCTTCCCTCGGCATTGCTCACACTCGTTGGGCAACCCATGGATCGGTCACAATATCGAACACCCATCCCCATCTTAGTTACAACAAGAAATTTGCACTAGTACACAATGGAGTGATTGAGAATTTTTCCTCACTCAAAAAGTTTTTATTACAGCAGGGCATTACCTTTTCTTCGGAAACTGATTCCGAGGTTCTTTGCAACTTAATCGCTTTTCATTACGAGGAATTGCCGGAGTCTGATGACCGATTCATTGATGCCTTAAGTGCCGCTCTTCGAAAGTGCCGTGGAGCTTATGGTATCGCAGTGATGTGTATTGATTATCAAGACATGATGATTGGGGCACGCCGAGGTTCCCCTCTGGTTGTGGGCATTGGAGAGGACGCCAATTTTATTGCAAGTGATGCTTCTGCGTTTGTGGGCCGGGCCAAGCATGCCGTTTATCTCAAAGACGGAGAACTCGCCATATTGAAGGGCGGTGAGTTTCGAATCACAAATCAAGAGGGAAATGATTCTGAAACTGTTGCCCAACCTTTAGATCAGACATTGGAGGAGGTTGAACTGGGAGAATTTGGCTCCTACATGGAAAAAGAGATTTATGAACAACCCTCCGCATTGAGAAATACCCTTAGGGGTCGATTTGGTGATGATGGTACCACTGCAAAGCTTGGGGGACTGGAGGGGCATGAGGATGAACTTAGGAACCTGGACCGGATTATTTTTGTCGCATGTGGAACTGCACGGCACGCCTGTATGGTCGCCGAATATTTGATTGAGAAGCTAGCACGTGTTCCAGTTGAAGTGGAGCATGCCTCGGAATTCCGTTATCGGAATTCACCGAAATCTGGAAGATCATTGGTTATCGCCGTTAGTCAATCAGGTGAAACTTTGGACACCCTGGAAGCCGTTCGTGAAGCCAAAACGAAAGGGTTGCTAACTCTTGGTATCACCAATGTGGTGGGGTCCTCTCTTGCTCGTGAAACAGACGGTGGGGTATACCAAAGGGTAGGTCCTGAAATTGGAGTAGCTTCAACAAAAGCTTTTTCTTCTCAGGTTTGCCTATGTGCCATGTTGGGCTTGGCTCTTGGAAGGATGCGAGATTTATCTCCCACAGACGGGGCGAATCTTGTTGAGGCACTTCAACTTATGCCTGATTTAGTAGCCGAGATACTAAACAAAGGTGAGCAGATCCGGGAGCTTGCAGTAAAATATGCGAAAGCTGAGCACCTACTCTTTCTTGGCCGTCAAAGTCTTTACCCAGTCGCTTTGGAGGGGGCTCTTAAGCTTAAAGAAATATCCTATGCCCATGCGGAGGGATATCCAGCCGCTGAGCTTAAGCATGGACCTATTGCCCTAATCAACCCAGAGTGTCCTTCCATTTTTTTGGTCGAGGGCACAAAGCTCTCTGCCAAGACAATTGCCAATATGCAGGAAGTTAAAGCGAGGAATGGACCCGTGATTGCTTTTGCTCCTGAAGATGTTGAAATACCTGAAGGTACGGCTGACGATGTGTTTAGGTTACCAATTGCCCATGAGGTGATTCGTCCGATCCTCGCCAATATCCCTTTGCAGCTTTTCGCCTATCATTTTGCCAGGTTGCGGGGTTTAGATGTGGATAAGCCGAGAAATCTGGCCAAGTCTGTTACGGTTGAATAGACCGTACTTGATTCCCGCATCATATGTATTTGTCCAATCCTTGAAGGGTATCAAGTGCCCCTTTTCGGATGGAGTGTATCCCATTAGCAACTTGACTATCTCTGGGGTTAATTCGAAGCATCTGACAATTAAAGCTAAGCCAAGCTTTTTCACAAAAAGATCGAACGGTTGGAACATTTAGACCAGCTCCAAACTCCATGATAAGCAGGTTCTTACCACCATGTTTTATTAACCATTGAGAAAGTCTTTTGTGTTGGCGTAAATTTCTCGAAGTATCCCAGTCAAAATCAGAGAACATCAGAATATTTGGCCGTGCTAAATTGCCGCATTTCGGGCAGACGGGTAACGGTGTCTTGCAAATTAGAGATTTCGGGCAGACCTCAAATTTCTTGTGCACACTTTCAGTCATTGACCAAGTTCCTTGCCCACACGAGTTCATGCATTGCAAGTGCATCAACGAACCGTGGCATTCCAATATCTGATTTACCCAGCCTGCTTTAATAAAATGTCCGTCCACATTTGAAGTGTAGACAAAGTGGGGCAATTTTAAATGGGCGATCCAATCACGAAGTATAAAGTATCCAGGGTGGGGCTTAACCTTTTGGTAAAGGTTGTAGCGATGTCCATAAAATCCCCATGCAAGTTCTGGGTCATCCCTAAACCATCTGGGATTTGCCATCTCCTCAAATCTTATCCCAAGTTTAGCCAAAGGAGGGTATGCCCTCCAGAAACCCTCATTTCCCCTGAAATCTGGCAAACCTGAGTCCACACTCATGCCCGCACCTGCACCAATGAGAAGAGCATCACAATTCCGGATTATTTCACCATACATCTCAAAGCTTTTTTCCATCCCCAAGAAATTTAATCTATCATTAATATACTTTTGTTTTGATATAAAAGAGGTCAGGGTCTTTTCTTTTTAGTTTATAATAATTTTCAAACTTTGGATGATAAAAGCTTCTATAACCACAGTATGTGTTTTTTTAGGACTTACTGGGTGCATACAAGTACCTCAGTTTCAATCTGAAAAGATAGAAATTACGCCTGAGGTCATCCAGTCTGATTTACCGGGACAAACCCTCGCCCCAAAATTTTGGCTCGATGGAGGGGTGTTTTCCATTTCAAAAGATAATCAAATTTATTTTGTCGATTTATTGGATAAGTCCATTATCCGAAAAGCAAGCTTGGAGAATATTAATTCCGTTCAGGTATTTTTCGACCTTAAGGAATGGTTGAAACTGGATAGCTCCCTGAAATTTCAAATTGATGAAATTTGGGTTGATGAGGATGAAAGTTTAATTTTGGCAGAAGCTCAAACGGGAAAAGTTATTAGGGTATCTAACGATGCTAGAAAACTTGAAATCCTTGCTGATTCATATGACGGATACCGCCTTTCAAAATTTCAGGGTTTAATGGGATCCCCAAAGAATGATATTTTTGTGGGAGCACCCCATTCTGCAACCATCTACAGATTAGATACAAAGACAGGAAAGTTACATGTTTTAAATGAAGACCTAGTACGATCAAATGATTTTGCAATGAACTCACGGGGAGATCGTTTATTGGTTGCAGAATCTCAACCAAACAGAGTGGTGGTATATGATCTTGAATCCACAGACCCTGAAAGTGTTAGCTGGAATCTCATCAAGTTTAAAAGCCCTCATGAGAAGCCGATTTCCCTAAGCATTCTTGATTCAAAATCCAAATTTTTAGGGGTGCTATTAGGCCGTGGTAAGCAGTTGGAAATTTTTGATCTAGAACGCGGTAAATTAATTCAAAAGATTTATCTACCCGTAGCTTGTTCAAGAATAAGAGCTCACGAAAAATGGATTTATTTGCAGTCATCCAAAGGAATTATCCGTAAAAAAAGCCCTTTGTTTTTAGATCCTTGATAAGCTAGTCATCTCCAAGATCAAGCAATCAAAATTCATTTTTTCAAATTTCGCTCAATAAGTTTTTAACAACTTGAACGGAGTGGGGATAACTTATTTTTGACGTTCCCAAAATGCATTTCACTCTCAAGTCTTTACTACTTCACAAAGTCTATGGATGAGGAATTTTTACATCTCTTCGATGAGTCCCCCGCACTACGCCTCATGCGTGGCAGGTTAGGTTCCTTTGTTGCTGGTTTCTTTTTCAAAACATTCAAAAAATGGGGGGTGATTGAAGCATCCGAGGAAGAGCTTTCCGCCACATTAGCAGAACATATTGAACAGATTCGCGAATTAGAGGAAGCAGAAGCACCCAAGCGCAGTCCACAGGAATATTTGGATGAATGGTGTGATGAAGAACACCGCTATTTGACTAAGACTTACCATGAAGAACGGGAAGAGTATGTTTTCAGGCTTACCCGACATTCTGAAAAGGCCCTCAGTTGGCTGAATGATTTACTTGCTATGCAGCATCGTGGCTATGCTACCACAGAGTCTCGATTCAATCGAATTCTCCATGAAATGCAGGAGCTGAGCAATGGAGTGAATTCTGATCCGGAAACTCGCATACGCGAGCTTGTCCGAAAGCGTGAAGAAATCGATTTGGAGATTCAACGAATTCAAGAGACTGGAGAGGCACCTATTTTTGGGGAAGATGTAATTCGTGATCAAGTTTACGATCTTTCTGACCTCGTAGATCATTTTCTTTCTGATTTTCGTGCCATTGAAGAGTTTTTTCGTGATCATGCTCGCGAGATTTCCAACCTTTATGCACAGGGAAAAGCATCCAAGGGAGACATTGTTGAACATGTGCTCGATGCGGATGAGGAATTGCGAGCATGTGATCAGGGCAAGAGCTATTTTGGATTTAGGGAAATGATGACCAATCCATCCCTTGCTCGAAGGTTTCGAAGCCTAGCCGAACAAACTTCCGATATTGCCAAGAGGAGAGGATTGGATCCTCAGAAAGTGTTTTCCAATCTTGGTGACCGCTTATTCGGAGAAGCCAGTTCTGCTCATGGTGCCTACGGTCGTATCAGCCGCAAGCTCAGGCAGGTGGTTGGAGATCATGCAGGTGGGGGAGGCAGACAGATCAGGGAAACACTTTCCGAAATCCGAAGCCATGCCTATCGCCTGCGAGAAACGCCCTTGGATGATTGGGATTTTGAAATCGAGATCAGACCACAATTTTTCACCTTGATGGAGGCAGAATTTTGGGAACCCAAAGCGGTCGAAGCATTTGCAGAAGTGAAACCCGCTAAGCCAGAGAATTCAGATTGGATTAACGAAATCCTGGGCTCGGTTGGCGAGCCTCTGGACCTTAAGAAATACCGAAGCCGTGTAACTGAGAGCTTGGATGAGGTTGAGCAAATTACCCTCTCCGAAATGGTCGAGAGATATCCATTGGAACGGGGTGTGGTTGAGATAGTCTGCTACCGCGTAATTGCCGGTGAAGATCCGCGTCATGAAATTATTGCCAACGAGCTCATCGAAGTTGATTTAAACCGTCCATCCCAGCCCAGATATGTAAAGGTCGAGCAACTCATCTTTCAACGAAACAGCTTATGAATCCAGCCATCACTCACCGACATGTAATCGTTCGCTTATTGAACGGTCCTATTTATCAGGAAGACTTGGATCTTTGGAGTCGCCTTGGGGCAGAATGGGAAAAAATTAAAGGCCATTTTGGAGAGATGGGGCTAGATGTAGCCCGGGATGACTCCGCCGGTTATGCCTATGTTAGGCAGCGTGAAGAAGATTCCGAGGAGGATGAGAATTGGGATGATGTCACATCCTCTCCGTTGCCACGGGTGTTACGCCGTACCCGCCTTTCCTATCACCAGACTATTTTTATGGTTTTATTACGTGAAGAGCTGATGCGCTTTGAGCAGAACCAGGAAGAGGGAGATCATCTTTATCGATCGAGCCTTGATCTTACCGAGCTAATGGCTCCGTATTATCCTGAGCTTCACGACGAGAAAAAAGTCCATCGTCAGATTGCTGGACTTATCAATAAATTTGAGGAGTGGGGCATTATAAAAAAAGTTCGTGATAAGGATGAGGGCCTTTACCGAGTTGAGCGAATCATTAAGGCCAAATTGCCTCCTGAAAAACTCACTGAAGTAAAAAATCAAATTAAACGAAGAGCCCCTGGTCTCGACGAGGAAATGGAGGAAGAAGATGCTTGAGTCTCAATTAGAACTTGAATTTTCACCGGATAAATCAACAGCCGGTTACCGCCTGCATGAACTGTCTTTGCTTAATTGGGGAACCTTTCACGACAAGGTATATACGATCAGACCGGATGGGCGCACTTCAATGATAACCGGACGCAACGGATCAGGGAAATCAACTTTAGTGGATGCCCTGCTTACATTGCTTGTCCCTAACCGGGTTAGGAACTACAATGTTGCTTCCAGCCAGGCAGGTAGCCGAGAGCGAAACGAAAGGGATTATGTACTTGGTGCATATTCTGAAATACATGACTCAGTAACTGGGCAAGGCCGTAAGGAAACTCTGCGCAAGCCCGGTGAAACCTATACCGTATTGCTTGCCCATTTTTTTAATGAAGCGTACCAGTCAGAGGTTACTCTAGTCCAGATCCTGTGGTGTTTGCCATCTGGTAAAGTAGACAAGGTATTCATGGTAGAAAAAAGGAAGCTTACTATCGAGGGGGACTTCAATCGGCTCGGTGACTCAGACAATGTAAGACGCATCCTCAAGGAACGGGGTTACAACACCATTGATTCTTTTACTGCCTATCACAAAAAATTCGAATCCATGCTTTTTCTGGATGCAGATTTGGGCACCCGTTCACCCATGTCGATTTTTAATCAAGCAGTCTGCATCAAAGATGTGAAGGACCTAACCCAATTTATCAGAGAGCACATGCTTGATGATGGCGGAGCCAAAGAAAAATTAATTGCTCTGCAGGAAAGATTTGATGATCTTCGCAGCACGCATCGTAGGATCGAGACTGCATCCTATCAAATTGAGCAGCTGGATGAAATTCAGAATACTCATGCCCAGTTCCTGGATTCGATGAACCTGCGTGCAAATACGGAAAAAATCAGACAGACCATCGAGCCCTTTTACGCACAGGCAGAGTTGGAGCGTAGGACAGATTGGATCGACGAATTAAATCATCAGGAAGAGGCCGAGAGGGCTCGGCTAAAGACCGCTAGAGGAGAGATTGATCGGTTTCGCGATAAACTCAACCACTTGGAACGTGCTCTGTCTGATAGCGATGAAAACCGTAGGCTTGAACAGGTGGGGGCCGAAATTGACCGCTTGCGCGACAAACGTGAGGTGGTCAATAAACGGGCAGCAAATTTTGAACGGCATTTAAGTGCCTGGGAGAAAGGATCTTTTGTCAAGCAGGAGGACGACTTCCTTACTCTCCGTAGGGAATTGGATTCTCAACTCCCCAGAATGGAAGGAAAAATCTCAGAACTTGATGAAAAGATTGTGGAAGTATCCTACCATTTAAAGAAAGCCAATGAACGGGTAGAAACATTGGAGGATGAAAGAAATTACTTAATAGAATCAAATACCAACGTACCTCCGGAAATCGCCCGCTTAAGAGCATCCCTTGCCATCGCTTTGGATCGGGATATTGCTGAGCTTCCATTTGTTGCCGAGCTCGTACAGGTGCTGCCGGATGAGTCGAAATGGACTGGACCTATCGAGCGTACACTGCGTCAATTTGCCCTTACCATTGTAGTTCCTCCAAAACTTGCAGATGAAGCAGAAAAATTTCTTGAGGAAAATCATCTTGCCGACCGGCTTGCATTTATTTGTCCAAGCTCGGGTCATTCTAAAGTCAAACCAGACGATGATTCCCTGCTGGCAAAACTCGTTATCCGTTCCGAGATTGAAAAATCCAGACAGGCTTGGCTTAAGTGGGAAATTAATCGGAGATTTCCCCATCTTTGCATCGAGGAAAGAAACAAGAAGTTCGATGAGGTAAGCGATGCGGTCACCCTGGAAGGCGTTGTTAAAACCGGTGGTTCGTTCAGAGAAAAAGATGATACTTTTTTTATGGGTGATGCATCCACTTGGGTTATGGGATGGGATCTCAGTCCCAAACAAAAGTCATTGGATGAAGCATTGGGGAAATGGCGAGAGGAAGCAGATAATGCAGGTCGTTCCATAAGGGAGTCTGAATTTGAAAGGCAAACCTTACGGGCAAAATTACGTGCCGGTGTGCAGTTACAGGCATGTGCCAATGAGTTTTCCGATATCGATGTGTTGGGGTTATCCACCCGTATTGCCGATTTGGAAGAGGAGGAACGGGTGATTGTTGGAGGCTCAGATGTTCTCAAAAAATTAAAGGAGGATCATGACGCTCTGGTAGAAAAGCTTGATTCTTTGCAGGGTACGAGAGATCAAATCCTCCAGCGAATCGGGGGAGTGGAAGCCCGTGCCGAAAGAAATGAAACCCGCATTGAGGCGATTCGTGTGTTATTAGGGAAATACCGTGATGAACTCATTCCAGAATTGGCAGAAGGTGACGACCCTGATGAAGCCAACGAGAAGGCGGAAGAGGTACTTCAGGAGCTTTATGCTCAAATCGAAGAGGAGTTTGGTACGCCCCCAGAATCCCCCGATGACATTGAGGAATCGGCCCGTGCGGCCACCCACAAGGTGGATGCTCGTATGCAAAAGCTCGAAGTGTCACTTGATAAATTACGCGATAAAAATGTCGCTGCAATGCAACGCTTCATTGCGGATGGAAGAAATCAGGCTTTTCGGGATGAGCTCGTTCTCGATATTGAGGAGGGTTATTCCGATACCACCTATTCCTCCTTCGAGCAGGTCCGAAAACAAATAGAGGAGGAGGACTTGGCCAAGAATCACCAAAGGTTTGAGGAACTGTTACGGGTTCAGGTACCCGAGGAAGTCTCTGGATTCAGTGAGGCACTTGAATCACACCGTGACCGCATCCGTAAACGGGTTAGTGAATTGAACGAACATCTTTCTCGGGTAACTTTTGATCGCAAAGAACAAACCTACATTCAGTTGATGATCGAGGATGCGGGAGATGATGGGGTGCGTAAATTTAAGAAGCTACGCCGGCATGCCCTTGAAGGTGATCTTGAGTCAGATGATGACGATGAACGCCGCCGTGAACGTTATCACCGGGTTGAGCAGTTCCTGGGCGAGTTAGAACAGGACCTTAATTGGACAGAGCGGGTGATCGATGTCCGAAACTGGTTCAAGTTCCGGGCCGATGAGTTTTACAAGGACGAAGATATTCTTCGTCAAAGCTACAGCGGAGCAGCCGGGAAATCGGGTGGAGAGAAAAATCGATTAGCCTCAACAATTTTGGCCACCGCGATTGCTTATCAGTATGGAATTGATGTCGGCGGCAAACAAACCGAGACATTTCGTCTGGTTGCAGTGGATGAAATGTTCAGTAAGACCGATGATGAGTTTTCCCAGTATCTGCTCGATCTGTTCAAGGAGTTCCATTTACAGCTATTGATTGTTCAACCACTTGACGCCAAGATTCATGTGGTGCAGCGCTATGTGGAGAGATACCATGTGGTTGAGAGGAGGGAAGGGGAGTCTTTTGTGGGAGATCTCAGTGTCCATGAATATTTAAAGCAAGATAGTGAAGAGTCCGACGAAGAAGTTGGAGAAGAAACGGTTGCTGAGTCGACTGAGTCCTGATCAATCTAGATTGTAGAAGGAAATATTTTCCGAGATGAGTCCGACGGCCCGACCCCCGTCCAGATATGATGGTCGGATGCCATACCGCACTTGTGGAAATACAGGTTTAAAACTATCTGCATTAAGCCTAGGCTTTTGGCATAATTTTGGAGGGGGCCAACCTACTGAAAAACAATCCAAAATAATTCATGCCGCATTCGACGGGGGCATTACTAATTTTGATTTAGCCAATAACTATGGTCCCCCCTATGGCTCTGCGGAAATTAATGTTGGCAAAATTCTTTCTCAAATGCCCAGGGATGAATTTCTCGTATCCAGTAAGGCTGGGTACGATATGTGGCCGGGCCCTTATGGGATGGGGGGTACCCGCAAACACATTCTTGCCAGTCTTGACCAATCCTTAAAACGAACCGGGTTGGATTATTTCGACATCTTCTATTCTCACTGTTTTGATCCAAATGTACCTCTTGAAGAAACCATGGGTGCTCTGGATACCGCAGTCACCCAAGGAAAAGCATTATATGTGGGGATTAGCAGTTACATAACTGCCCAAACCAAAGAAGTTCTGCAAATTAGCAAATCCAGGGGATTTGTAAAACCAGTGATTCACCAACCCAACTATTCTATGCTAAATCGTTGGTCTGAAGATAAGCTTCTCGATTATTGTTTTCAGCATGGAATCGGTATCATTGCATTCTGTCCACTCTTCCAGGGTTTGCTGACGGATAAATATATCAACGGTATCCCTGAAGCTTCTCGGGCACGAATCCAGCAATCTCCCCTGAGAAAAAATGAAATAAGCGAGCAGAATATCCGGGTCATTCAAGAACTCAATGAGATGGCTAAATCCCGGGGACAGTCCCTTGCCCAAATGTCTTTATCCTGGGTGCTTCGCACAGACAAGGTCACCAGTGCCCTCATGGGGGCGAGTTCAGTAGATCAGATAAGAGATAATTTAAAAGCAGTACAAAATTTATGTTTTACTCAGGAAGAGGAAGATAGAATTGACCGGATCGTGGCGAAGATTAATTTGCCCAAATCACTCTGGGCTAGTGAGTGATTAAATTTACAAAATCGAAACTCCGTGATTTGATAATACCGGAAAAGTTGCCCGCCATTGGTCAACCAACTGCTTTTCCAAAATAGCTTCCTTACAAATGGCTTCATTCCCCAATTCCAGGACAATGTTTCCCTGGGGATCAATCACCATGGAACCTCCTTCATATTCGGCATTAGGTTCCATGCCCACCCGGTTTACCCCAACCACATAAGCCTGGTTTTCGACCGCCCTGGCTTGCAGTAGAATCTTCCAGTGATTTATTCTCTTTTTAGGCCAGCATGCATGGACCACAAATACTTCGGCTCCCTTTTTTATCCCGATACGAAAGACCTCTGGAAATCGTAGATCATAACAGATTAACGGGCAGACTTTCATGCCATGGATCTCAAATATCTGAACCTTGTTGCCAGGCAGATGTACATTTTGTTCTCCTGCAGGATTGAATAAATGGATCTTTTCATAGCATCCCATCCTTTTTCCACTTGGCCCATATAGAACAACGCAGTTTTTTCCCATCAATTGATTGCCAGTGGCGGGATTAATCATCCCTCCCAGTATCCAGATGCCAAATTGTGAAGATAAATCTTTGAGGAAGGATTCGGTCTTGTAAGGCTCATTTGCAAGCGTTTCTTCCCGGTTCAAACTGAAGCCTGTGGCAAAAGTCTCAGGCAATACCAGTAGTGAGTCAGGACTTGGTTTATTGGAGTTTATCCAATGCAAAACCTGCTCGAAGTTCTTGTCCTTATCTTCCCAAACTGGGGAAAACTGAAGTAAGTTAACCTTCAAGTTATACGGTCAAAGTTCGAGGATTTTCAAATTCCTAAAAACCAGCCGGTGAGGTGTACCATGGTCTTGCAGACCAATATGGCCACGCATTGGCCGGGTCGCAAGTTTACTAGGGGGCAATCCTTCATCCGCATCATCATCCAAGAACACATTCTGTACCTCGATCCCGTTAATGGCCACCCGTACATGGTGCCCTTCACAGGATACGATCAAATGGTTCCATTCCCCGGGTTTTCTGGACATGTTTATCTTGGGCTTTTTGAACATAATGATTCCACCATGATCGTGATGGGTCATGTTCTCATCCTTCTGACCGAAACAGTCGAGGATTTGTACCTCGATTCCTGTTTGTACAGGATTTTTTAAATTGCCCACCCGAAAAAAGAACCCACTGTTTCCTTTGGGTGGATACAGGTATTCCATCTCAAAGATAAAGTCTCCGTACTTCTTTTCCGTAAAGATGTAATCATCAAATCGTTTCCATCCCTCCTGATCAGGAAGTGGATCAATCAGGAGAGATCCATCGGTTTGCACCTGCCAGTTTCCATTGGTTTTCCACCCAGATAAATCTTTGCCGTTTAGTAAATTTTCGAAGTTTTGAGCAGGTGAATTTTGACCCATACACCAATTGATTGATACCTGTAGAAGAAAAAAATATAGAGGAAATTTCATTGGGGTATATTTAGTGTTACACTTTTTACTTTAATCAAGCATGCAATCTTCGAATGGGTATTTACCAATGGATAATTTGCAAAAACTAGATACATTCTTTGTATACGGGTTGTATAGTTGCCAATTTCCCTGCTAATTATTACTTGAATGCTCTCAAAAGTTATCGATTTAATAAAAAATAAAACCACCTTATTCATTATTTTGATCATTGGTGTGGTGGTTTCGTTTTATACCGGAAAATTGGTATACGATCAGGAAACTAATGCGATCAGGCTTTCTTTTAAAGGCGATTTCAGTGATAAGGTGCAAGCCCTGCAACGTGAACTCTTTTTAACGGTGGAGGTCGTGCATGGTTTGAAGAGCCTCTTCGATTGTTCAGAAAATGTTGAATATGGTGAGTTTAAAACCATGGTGGATTCTTTCCTTAGCAGACACCAGGATAGAATTCAGGGACTTTCCTGGAATCCCCGGTTCTCGGCTCATCAAATTGATGAAAATGCCCCGAATTTCGACGGCTCTTTGCTTAATGATATTAGAAAAATATTTCCCGAATTCGAGATCACCGAAAGAGATGCACATAACAATTTGGTGCATGTGGATGTAAATAAAAGGGGGGATGACTTCTTTATACCTGTTGCTTACATCGAGCCGTACCCTAGTAACCAAAAAGCTCATGGCTTTGACATCGCATCCAATGCGGATCGCAAGAAGACCATCATAGCTGCCCGGGATACGGACCAAATTCATGCCACCCCTACGATTAGTTTAGTTCAACAGAATACTCGGGGAGTTTTAGTGCTCGCCCCACTTTATGATGGAAAGCCCGTCACCCTGGAATCCCAAAGAGAACTTTTTAAAGGTGTGGTTGTGGGAGTTTTCAAAGTTGGCGAGATGGCAGATCAGGCAATGAAAAGCACCGCCGTTAGAAACCTGAGCTTTGAATTACTGGAGGGTAATTTTTCTTCCCCGTTTACCTTGGAAAGTATAGATGCAGGAGGGTTTGATACGATCTATTCATCCGCAAAAGATCAGTCCGAAATCTTCTCCAAGTTGTCCAACTTTGCAGAGTTTGATACCATTACCTTTGCCAATCGTACCTGGGGAATTAAAGGAGTCCCTTTTATTGATTATGTTGAACAAAAAAGAAGTTTAGCCCCCTGGTTAGTTGCGATCTTTGGCGTATTATTCACCATTTCAAGTATCTTGTATCTCTTTCGCATCCTTGCGGTTCAGGAAAAGCTCAAGAGCCTGACGGTTTTGGATAGCTTGACCAAGGTGGCAAACAAGAGAGGAATTATTGATTATTTGAATTACGAGTGGCGCAGGTGCATGCGTGATTCTCAAAGTATCAGTATATGCATGATCGATATCGATGATTTCAAAAAGTTTAATGACACCTACGGGCATGTTGCCGGAGATCGGTGCCTTCAGGAAGTAGCCGGTGCCTTGCAGGAAGCCACGACCCGTTCGGTCGATATGATTGGGCGTTACGGCGGAGAAGAGTTTTGTCTGATCATGCCCAACACCACGGATCCCAATATTGTAGCCCAAGCATGTTTGGAAAAAGTCAGGGATTTGCACATCCCCCACACTTCTTCAACTTGTTCGGATTATGTATCAATTAGCCTTGGTTTGGCCACAACCGTGCCACTCAAAGATGACAGTTTGACCAATTTTCTCAAAACTGCGGACAAAGCGTTGTACGAAGCGAAGAATTTGGGGAAAAACCAAGTCGTGATTGCCGGGGAGGTTGAGCATGGTCACGCATTGGCAGGGGACGGAATCGGATTAAGATCAAAGAAAAGCACAACAAAACAGCCTTGGTAAATATTTAGTCTGGTTTTCTATTTTGGGTGGCAGTCCTAAAAATCCGCTTGCTCATGTATTTAATTTAAAATCTGATGATTGGATATGACTGAAGAAGATAAACGAGAGTTCGTCCGAATGGATGTTCAGATTCCTTTTCTTTACCGCATTCTTTCTGCGGAGGATGCCCAAAAGATTCAGTGTCCAAATTTTCCTGATTACACCTACTTTACCGATTATATCGCTGGAGAGCTCGTTGATTTGGATCAATCTATATCAAGAGCGGTTGATAAGTTGCATGAAAGTCATGCCGAAATTGCGGATGTATTGCGTTTGCTTGAACAAAAGGTTGAAATTAGCCGGGAGCGCATAGATGCAGTTTACCAAAACGAGGAGATTCCTCTTCGCTGGGTAAACCTTAGTGCAACCGGTGTTGGAATTACCGCAAATGTTAATGCGAAGCAAACAGACAAGGTGGATATCCTATATAGGCTGGACAATACTATGCCCATCGTTCTTTTGAGATGTGAAGTGATTCAAGTTACTCATGTTGGAGGAACCCGAAACAAACTCTCCCTCAAGTTCGAAAAAATTTCTGAGAAAAACAAACGGGACATTGTTATGTTCCTTCAGGAAAAACAGATCGAAAAAGCACGCCGTAAAAAGGGAGACTGATCTATAGGTTTCTCGTTTTTCGGGAATTTTTTGTTCTGATAAAATATCCTATGACGAAGGTCATATTCCTTCTTTGCTCACTGTTATCTTTTCATGGGCAGGTTGTTGGCACACCGCCCAATGTTATCTTCATCCTAGCTGACGATCTGGGCTATCGGGATTTGGGTTGCTATGGGCAGAAGAAAATACAGACCCCCAACCTCGACCAGTTGGCAAGAGATAGTATGCGTTTTACCAGGCATTATTCAGGTAGTGCAGTCTGTGCACCTTCCCGATGTGTTCTTCTTACCGGCAAACATCCCGGGCATGCTTTCATTCGTAATAATGGGGAGATAAAACCGGAAGGACAGCGGCCAATCCCTAAAACTGAATTTACTCTCGCTGAAATGTTCAGAAGGGAAGGCTATACAACAGGTGCCTTTGGGAAATGGGGATTGGGTGGTCCAGGAACTGAAGGCGATCCAATGAACCAGGGCTTTGACCGTTTTTTTGGCTACAACTGCCAGCGCCATGCTCATAGTTATTATCCTGATTATCTCTGGAGTAATCGAGTTAAGATTGCTCTCAATAACAACCCGCCTATTGCGGGTCATGCTTCGCTCCCACCAGGGGCAGACCCTCAAGATTCACAAAGCTATGATCTGTTTAAAGGGCAGGAATATGCTCCAGATCTTATCCATCAGGAAGTCCTTAAATTTATTAAAGAAAACCAAAATAATCCCTTTTTCCTATATTATCCCACCATCATACCGCACCTGGCTTTGCATGTTCCTGATGAGGAACTTAAGCCTTATTTGAAACTTGGATGGAATGACCCTCCTTTTACTAAAGCCAAGGGTTATGGTTACACTCCCCATTATACTCCCCGAGCAGCATATGCAGGCATGATTTCGAGAATGGATCATTACATAGGCAAGGTCCTGAAATTGCTTGATGATTTGGGACTGGCTCAAAACACAATCGTAGTTTTCACCTCAGATAACGGAACCTCTCATCTAAAGGAAGAGGTGGATTATGATTTCTTCAACAGTGTGGGAGATTTGCGTGGATTAAAGGGTTCGCTTTACGAAGGTGGCATCCGTGTACCTTTACTGGTTAGGTGGGCGGACAAAATAAAAGCAGGTTCAGTATCCGACATGTTGAGTGGGTTTGAGGATTGGATGGTTACCCTCCATGAATTGATCGAAGCCAAAACACCTCTTTCAAATGAACAGGATGGGCAAAGTATGCGTGCGCATCTTTTAGGTGAAATTTCAGAACCGCGAAAATTTTTGTACCGCGAATTCTCCGGCTATGGGGGGCAGCAGGCCGTATGGATGGGGCAGTGGAAGGGCGTCCGCCAAAACATTCTTCGCAAAGGAAAAAAGAAAGAATCATTGAAACTGGAACTCTATGATCTATCGGAGGATCAATCTGAGTCGAGAAATCTGGCTTCTGTTCACCCCAATATCGTTTCACAGATCGAGGAAATCATGGTGCAGGAACATATTCCTTCATCCGAATTTCCCATCAAAGGAATCGATTAATCCAGATTCTGATTGGAAGCTTGATGGCCCTCCTTAAGTTTCCGATTCCAGGGTGATAAAAATCACCGTTTTAAATAGGCTTTACAGCCTTATTTTTTGGCATAGTAGATGATCTGACAATTCATCTTTTAAAGATGAATGATCTAATTCATCCCCCTTTACCCCGTTTTTCATGATGAAAAAAATTCCTGCAGGTTTAATTATTCCTAGTGCGGCATTTTGCCTTCAGAAATCGTCTATAGCTGGATACCAAATGTTGGATAAATCTCCTGAGCCGGGTGATCTGGTTTTTGGTTCAATCCGAAGAATTGGGCAGCATTCATCCTTGGAGAATGTTTCTGGTCGTATCCACGCGGTGCACAATGGCTCGAAAGCAGTTTTTGTATTTGGGAATCGCTATGCACCCGACCACTATGAAGGGGTAGTCCAGGAAGACTTGGTTAAAGATGTGGATCTACTAGCCCGGTCTGGAATGATTGGCTCAGTCATTACCAAAAATGCAATGCTTAAGGATCCTACCCGCATCCGCATTCATGGATACTTGGTAGACAAAAATGGGAAGGTCTTAAACACAAGGAACTTTCCGAAAATAAAAGCAAACTCGATGAAACGAGGAAAAGCAAAAATGGTATTAGTCGTGGGTACTGCTATGAATTCTGGTAAGAGTTTGGCTGCTGCGGCATGTTGCCGGGCTTTGCACCAGATGGGGTATTCAGTTAATGGATGTAAAATGACCGGTACTGCCAGCCTAAAAGATATTTTACATATGAATGATGCTGGGGCTAAGGAATTTGCCGATTTTACTTACTTGGGTCACCCATCCACCTATAAATTATCGATAGATGAAATGATGGATGTGTTTCATACCCTTGATTCCAAGCTTGGTAGCAACAGCAAGAATTTTCTGGTGGTGGAATTTGCAGATGGAATCAATCAAAGAGAAACGGCAATGCTTTTGGAGTGTCCTGAAATTGTATCCCGTATCCACAAACTGATTTTCTGTGCTGCCGATGCACTTGGTGCAGTTGGCGGTATTCATATTCTCAAAACCAAGTTTAATTTGGTTCCGGATGCAGTTTCAGGATTATGCTCAAGTTCACCTCTGCATATTCGTGAATTAAATAGTTTTACGGATGCCCCGGTTTTCAATGGTGCTGATCTTAAGCTCGACCAAATGGCGGAAATTCTCTTGAACTAATCCCTGTGGGAAATGGGTATTGTAAATTAATCATTCATGGTGGTGCGGGTAGGCTGGAAGGCAAAGTAGCCACCAAGGAACAGTATCGAGTCGGGCTACAGGATGCCTTGCATCCGGCTTATGAAACTTTGTTGCAGGAAGGTGCCCGGGCTGCGGTTCTTCATGCTATACGATTGCTCGAGTCTGACCCCATATTCAATGCGGGTACGGGATCCAAACTTCAAAGAGATGGCCGGGTAAGAATGTCTGCAGCACTGATGGATTCAGGGGATTCAATCTTTTCGGGAGTGATCAATATTTACGATGTCGAACACCCCATTTCAGTAGCGGATTCCTTAAGGGGAGAAGTTCACCATCTACTGTCAGGAAATGAAGCAACGGAATATGCACGCCGCATGGGCTTTCCTTTTCACGACCCCATTACTATGACCCGCTTTATTGAATATCGAAAAGCCCTGAAGAATCGTGAAAAATTCGGGACTGTGGGTGCGGTTGCTTTGGATGAGAATGGTATCGTATGTGCGGGAACTTCCACAGGGGGTATTGGCAATGAGACCCCCGGTCGTGTAAGTGACAGTGCCAGTGTGGCAGGAACTTATGCCGATGAGGTGGGTGGTGTATCCTGCACCGGCAAGGGGGAACATATCATTAACCAGGCGGTAGCCGCACAGGTGATCTATCGTTTGCGGGATGGAGTGCCATTAAAAAGAATCCTGATTGATTTAATGAAAGAAGGAGCCTCCCGAAATCATGAATTTGGATTGATCTCTTTGGATAAAACCGGGCGATTTGGGGTAAGGTCGACCAAGAATGCGATAAGCGTGTTGTATGCACTCAAGGATTCTTCCAATGAATTAGACTTTACGAAAGGTCGGAGAAATCTGATCCTTTGAATCTTTTGATGAAAATCTTCCGAACCATTTTTATAAGTCTGTTCTTAAGTATAGTTTGCTTTGGGGACGAGAGACCCAACATTATCTTTATTTTTGCCGACGATTGGGGATGGGGAGATCTTGGCTGTCATGGTCATCCCTATGTAAAGACACCGAATATAGACCGCTTGGCAGAGCAGGGAACTGATTTTCAACGATTTTCAGTGGCCAGTGGTGTTTGTTCACCAAGCCGCACCGCTGTGATGACTGGACATTTTCCTGCCCGCTACTCCATTGATGGGCATTTTGCCTGGGTACCTTCCAACCAAAAGCGTAATATGCCTGATTGGTTGAATCCACAGGCACCCCTCCTTACCAAGTTTTTGCAGGATGCCGGCTACGCCACCGCTCATTATGGGAAGTGGCACCTCTCCAACGATATGATACCCGACTCACCTCTGCCAAGTGCCTATGGAATCGATGAGTATGGAGCCTTCAATTGTGCGGGTCCTCAGATGTTTGTGCATGACGATGTCAAAATGGCTATCCCTTTTATCGAACGCAGTCATGAACTGGGTAAACCATTTTTTATCAATTTATGGATGCATGAGCCGCACACACCATTTCATGTTGATCCAAAACTGATGGAGCAATTTAGCAACCTCCCGGAAGCAGATGCCATCTACGCTGCCACCCTTTACCATGCGGACTTACGGATTGGACAACTTTTGGACGCCCTTGAGCAGAATGGATTAACAGAGGAAACTCTGGTTATCTTTTCTTCCGATAATGGTCCTGCCCGCGGAGCACCTGGCACCCCCCTTAAATTGACTTATGATACGGCCACGGGTCTTGGTTATGGTCTGGGTGCAGCCATGGGAATTACAGGTGGACGATTGGAACACAAAGGTTCCTTAATGGAGGGCGGCATAGGGGTTCCCTTTATTGCCCGATGGCCGGGAAAGGTACCAGCAGGAGTGATCGATAATACTAATATTCTCTCTGCTGTTGATTTATTGCCCACCTTTTGCGAGTTGGCGGAAATTTCCTTGCCGGCCGATTATCGTCCCGATGGAGTCAGTCAGGCGGCGGTGTTGCAAGGAGAACAAAAATCTAAGAGAGAAAAACCACTCTTTTGGAGAATGGCCAAGAAATCGAGGGCTTTTGCTGTAGTCTATCAGCAATGGAAGATGCTGGCAGATAGTGAGCTATCCCAATTTGAATTATTTGATCTGGTTGCAGATCCCCTTGAGTCCATGGAAGTATCTGCTGAAAAACCGGAGGTGGTCGAGGAACTCAAAACCCTCATTGTGGAATGGCAAAAAACTTTGCCCCCAACTCCTTCCGGTCCCGTGTTTTCTGCCCTTCGGGCAGAGAATGTCCTGAAGTAGTTTTAAGGTCGTTTCTTTCCGATCCGATAAAGGGCTTCGTTTGTCCTGACAATCAGACCGTTAGGAACGGTTACGAAACTGGCCATATGGCCGGTTCTAAGCTGGTTTTCCTCCACAATTTCCAACTGGTTGCCTGGTTTGATTACGGTGGTCTTTCCTGACTGATTGGAGAAATAGAGATATCCCCCGGCATAGGTGGGAGAAGCACTGTATTCCCCTTCCAGACGTTCTCTCCAAACCAAGCTGCCATCATTTGCCTGCACCACGGTTAAGATGCCCCCATCGTTGATCACATACACCAATTCATCCACTAGAATGGGCGAAGGTTTTTTCGGTGCCCCCTTGGATAATTTCCACACAAGCTTAGGTGGGTTAAATCCATCCAGTCTGTAGGCGTGCAATTCACCCTTCATAAATCCGGTAGAAATAAGGAACAGATCCTGATAAAGGATGGGCATGGCGACATTGGAAAAACCCAAAATACCGTAGTTAATCTGCCAAAGTTCTTTGCCGTTTAATGGATCATATCCGTATACCCAGTCCGCCCCGGTAGAAATCAGCACGGGACCCTTTTCAGTCTTGGCAATAATTGGGGTGGCATATGCCTTTTTAGTTTGCGGATTTTCTGTTAATTTCCCACTCCGCTGAGTCTGCCAAGTGAGTTTTCCAGTTTTCTGATCCAGGGCAACCACGCTTTGTTTGTCTGTTCCATCTAAATGAAAAATAAGTAAATTTTTCCAGACAATGGGAGTGCTCCCTGGTCCGTTTTCATGATGAATTTGAAGAGCTGCACCTTGGTTTTTCCAGAGAATTTTTCCAGTTACAGCATCCAAGCAAGCCGTGCCAAAGGTACCGAAATGGACAAAAAGCTTACCCGCATGTAGGACGGGAGATGGGGAAGCGTAACTATTTAGCCGGTGAATTGCCTGGGGGTTCTTTTTTTCAAAAATCTTTACTTCATTGAGAATATCTCCGGTGGCAAGATCTAGCTGAATAGCTAGGAATACAACTTTGGATAGGTAATGCAAGGTGGCGGCACCAGGGAATTTGCTTTCTTTAACTCTTGCTTCTTTTTCGTTTTCAGTGGCTGGCGTTTCCACGGCTATGGTTAGCCATATTTTTCCATTCTGATAAACCGGGGAGGAGTGGCCTTTTCCAGGAAGAAGAAAAGTTTTCCAGGTAACATTTTGATGCTCAGACCAACGAATGGGGTAGCTTCCTTTTGGAGCATGGCCATCCCCATTTGGACCACGCCATTGTGTCCACTCATGTTGTCCATGTAACTGGTATGCTGAGCAAAGCACAGATACCAAAAACAGGAAGAATCTTATTCGGGAGGCCATACTATAAACTTAACCGAACAAAGCCTTGGTAAAAGCCTCAAATATTAACCTGTTCTTAAGCAATAACCGGTTTCACTACGTGTCCATGAACATCGGTAAGACGGAAGTAACGGCCCTGGAATTTATAGGTCAGACGTTCGTGATCTATGCCAAGCAAGTGAAAGAGTGTGGCGTGAAAATCATGCACATGGACTCCATCTTTTACCACATTATAGCTGTATTCATCGGTTTGTCCGTGGGCATATCCAGACTTTACTCCACCTCCTGCCATCCATAGAGAAAAACATCTGGGGTGGTGGTCACGGCCAAAATTCTTTTCGTTGAATTTTCCCTGACAGTAATTGGTCCTTCCAAATTCTCCTCCCCAGACAACCAAGGTATCCTTGAGCAAGCCTCTTTGCTTTAAATCTGTAACTAGAGCAGCCGATGCCTGATCGGTTTGTTTGCACATATTTTTAATCCCATTGGGTAAGCCCCCGTGGTGATCCCATCCCTGGTGGTAGAGTTGTACAAACCTTACGTCTTTTTCAACTAATCTTCTCGCGAGTAAACAGTTGGCGGCAAAAGTACCGGGTGTGCGGGCATCCTCGCCATAAAGCTTGTAAGTTGATTCTGGTTCCTTGGAAAAATCAGTAACATCGGGAATGGATGCCTGCATACGGTAGCCCATTTCGTACTGGGCAATACGGGTTTCCAGGGCAGGGTCCCCCGTTTTCTCAAGCTGAATTTCATGGAGTTCTTTGAGACGGTCAAGCATGAGCCTTCGGCCATTTGCAGATACACCTTCGGGACGGTTGAGGTAGAGAATGGCATCCTTTTCAGACCGGAAGCGGATTCCTGCATGTTTACCAGGAAGGAATCCATTTCCCCAGTATCTCGATACCAAGGGCTGACCCTTTCCGCCTTTGGTAACCAGGGTTACGAAATTGGGCAGGTTATCATTCATCGAACCTAATCCATAGGATAGCCAGGAACCGATGGTCGGCCTCCCTGGAAACATCGAACCGGTCTGCATAAAGGTAACACCAGGCCCATGGTTGATGGCCTCGGTGTGCATCGAATTGATCATACACAGATCATCTGCCACCTTGCGGGTGTAGGGGAGTAAGTCGCTCATCCAGTGACCACTTTGCCCATTCTGTGCAAAGGAGAAGGGAGAGCCCACTAAGGGAAGGCTGGACTGGTTTCCGGACATTCCGGTAAGCCTCTGTCCCTGGCGTATGGAATCTGGTAACTCTTGGCCGGTTTCCTCGATTAATCTGGGTTTGTGGTCAAATAAATCAATTTGGGAAGGAGCTCCTGACTGGAAAAGATAAATGATCCGTTTTGCCTTGGGCACATGGTGAAGACCAGTTCCACTGTCCGCATGAAGAATACTGGCTAG
>CALKMX010000024.1 GCA_938091675.1 uncultured Opitutales bacterium | reverse complement strand
GGATAAGAATGGAAATGATCTCCCCCTAAGGCCTGTGATGGGTGCCTTCGCTCACCTGGTTGCCTTCGAGCCATCCACGGATGGTTTTGCTCACCTGCACCCCTTGGAGTACGAACCTCCCAAAGCAAAGGATCAAGTGTTTAAAGGACCTTTAACCTTCACATTTAAGTCAACCAATCCCAGTACCTATCGTTTGTGGGCTCAAATCAAAGTGGGAGAGGATGAAGAGGAAAGCTTTATTCCGTTTGATTTGAAGATATAGAGGCTATTCGTTCACCCCTGACCTGACCCATCTTCGCAGGATAAAATCTTCATTGTCATCCAAGGTTTCAACGGGTTCAAAATCGTCTTTGAATTCCGGAAAAAAGGCGTCCCCATCTGGTACCTTTTGCCTGACTTCTGTGAGGAAGAGCTCGTGGCAGAGAGGCAGGGCTTGAGCATAAATTTCACCCCCTCCAATGATGAATAAAGTCTGATCGGGAAGGAGGAGTGATCCGATTTCATCGAGGGTACGAAAAACCCGCATCCCATGCTCGGGGCTTGCATTTCTGCTCAGTACCCAGTTTTGCCTACCGGGCAAAGCACCAGGCAAGGATTCCCAGGTTTTTCTCCCCATCAGAATGGTGTGCCCCATCGTGATCTGTTTGAACCATTTGAGATCGCCGGGAAGTCGCCAGGGCAGATCGCCCCCTTTCCCAATCACGCCGTCTTCAGAGATCGCAACGATCGCTTTGTAAGGGAATGATTGGTTCACACGGCGATGGGTGCCTTGATGGCAGGGTGGGGGTCGTAATCAACGAGTTCAAAATCTTCAAACTGAAAATCAGTGATCTCTTGTTGTTCCCCATGGATGATCATAGCTGGTTTGGGGCGAGGCTCACGGGATAATTGCAGGTCCGCTTGCTCCCGATGGTTTGCATACAGGTGTAAATCTCCAAAGGTGTGAACAAACTCATGGGCCTGCAATCCGCATATTTTTGCGATCATCATGGTAAGCAATGCATAAGATGCGATATTGAAAGGAACTCCCAGGAACAGATCGGCACTCCTTTGATAGAGCTGACAACTTAGTTTACCATCCGCCACATAGAATTGGAATAAGGCGTGACAGGGAGGCAGGGCCATGAGGTGAAGTTCTCCGGGGTTCCATGCGCAAACCAGGTGCCTGCGACTGTCTGGATTTTCCCGGATCGTACGGATGACCTCTTCGATTTGATTGATTGAACCATTGCCGTCCGACCTTTTCCAGTCCGTCCACTGGGCCCCATAAACTCTACCTAAATCTCCCTTTTCATCCGCCCATTCGTCCCAAATAGTGACCTTATTATCCTGCAGGTATTTTACATTCGTATCACCCTGCAAAAACCAGAGGAGCTCGTGTATGATTGAGCGTAAGTGAAGCTTTTTAGTGGTGAGCAGAGGAAAACCATCGTGCAGGGAGAACCTTGCCTGAGCACCGAATATGGACCAGGTGCCCGTACCAGTCCGGTCGTCTCGGTAAACTCCCTGATCAATAATCTGCTGGAGCAAGTTTAAATAAGTCTTCATCGGGAGGGAGGGATCATACTTGATCGTAATTGGTTTGATGCATATGGTTTTTATTTATGAGCAGATATGGAAAGTCGAGGCTATCCTTGCTTTTTTGCGTGATGTTTCTGTTGGGCGGAATGGATCTTTCCGGGCAACAGAAAGCAAATGATTTCACCAAACGGGTGGGAGTATTTGATGGTAAGATGAGTGGCTTGAGCGGCCGAGCCTCCAGTTTTAACCGTATGAGTCCGTCTTCTGCCCGACGAATTTCCGTGGAGGAATGGCCCTCTCATTACTCGCCTTTTGGGGGGAAGCGGTTTCCTATGAAAGATGTGAAAATTTGGGGGAAGGAACGAATTTCATCGTCCAGAATCGAGATAAAAACTCCGCTAAATGATCAAATTGCAGATGAGAATTTCCAGCGGGCTACCAATCAAAATCTTACCAAACGTGATCCTGCCGCCCAGGCGGTCGAGTACAAGGAAGCTTACTACGCCCGCTTGAATGATCGGGTAGATGAATGGATGGACAAAGTGAATAATATGTCTTTGCGGGATATCAACCGATATCAATTCCGTCGGGACCGTCCGAAGGAACCAGGGTTCCCGGTGCAGCGGGCTGGGGCAGCAGGTGCGGATGATGCCCGTAGTGAATCAACCGTCAGAGGGGCTGGTTTATTGCCCTCAGGGCAGAGCGATCCTTCCACCGGAAAGGATCGTTACTGGATGGGCCCTCCGAAAATAAAATCGAGTAGCTCTACAAAGACAACCAGCCAAGGAAGCAAAAGTAAAAAATCATCGTCTTTCTTTAACTCTCGACCGACCGACCAAAATTTTAAAGCTTCGCCCAAGCCGATCTTGGGGCCCAAGACTATTCGAGTTGAGGTGGGCGGAGCTGAGTGATTCACGCTTGCCACAACCTGTCTGATTCTTACTTTATAACCTTTTAAATTTATTAACGGACGGCTAGCTCAGTTGGTTAGAGCGACTGGTTTACACCCAGTAGGTCACAGGTTCGAGTCCTGTGCCGTCCACCACTCCCTCAACTAAAATCCCTTTCATGCGTCACATCATTTCCGTACTAGTCGAAAATAAATTCGGTGTCCTCGCCCGAATAGCAGGGCTTTTTAGCGGTCGTGGTTTTAATATCGATACTCTAAATGTTGCTCCCACCCATACGGTCGGTCGCTCCAGAATTACCGCTACATTAAATGGGGATGAAAAGGCCCTGGATCAATGTATCAAGCAACTGGATAAATTGGTCGATGTTATCGAGGTGGAAAATTACCATGGCGATGAGGCTGTCGGAAGAGAACTTGTCTTACTCAAAGTAGATGCTGATTCCAAAACCCGTACTGAAATCACTCAAATATGCGATGTTTTCCGGGGCAAGATCATCGATGTTGCTCCAACCAGTCTTATTATCGAAGCAACTGGAAATGAAAACAAAATCAAAGCATTTTTGAACCTGCTCGAATCTTTTGGTGTTACCGAACTTGCCCGTACTGGAGTGGTTTCTCTCAGGCGGGGATTGAACGATTGAATTTTATTACCCGGAAACTATTGAACCTAGTAACCCCCTAAATAGCAAAATGCCTGCGAAAGTATACACGCACAAAGAGGCGAAAGTCACCCCTCTCAAAAATAAAACGCTCGCCGTGATCGGATACGGCTCTCAAGGACATGCCCATGCCCTCAATCTAAAGGAAAGTGGATTGAATGTAATCATTGGCTTGTACAAAGGAAGCAAGTCCATACGCGTGGCCAAACGCCACGGTTTTGAAGTATTTGAAGTAGCCGAAGCGGTTCAAAAAGCCGATGTAATCATGATCGGTGTACCCGATATGAAACAGGCAGAAGTCTATGAAACTGAGATTAAGCCCAATCTATCCAAGGGAAAAACCCTTTTATTCACTCATGGATTTGCTATTCATTTTGAATTGATCAAGCCACCCCGTGGGGTAAGCGTGATCATGGTTGCTCCCAAAGGACCCGGTCACTTGGTTAGGTCCCAGTTCAAGGAAGGTAAGGGTGTCCCTGCTTTATTTGCCGTGCTTAAAGGATCATCCAAGGATTCAAAGAAAATTGCTCTTGCTTGGGCCGCTGGTGTTGGGGGTGCTCGGGCAGGTATTCTGGAGACCACTTTCAAGGAGGAAACGGAGACCGATCTTTTTGGCGAGCAGGCCGTTCTTTGTGGAGGTGCCTCCGCATTGGTACAGGCAGGTTTTGAGACACTTGTGGAAGCAGGATATTCTCCGGAAATGGCTTATTTTGAATGCTTGCATGAATTAAAATTGATTGTGGACTTAATGATTGAGTCTGGCATCGCGGGTATGCGTTTTTCGGTTTCAGAAACCGCTAAGTATGGAGATATTACCCGCGGTCCACGCGTGGTGAATGCCAATGTAAAGAAATCAATGAAGTCCATTCTTAAGGAAATCCAAAGTGGTAAATTTGCCAAGGAATGGATTAAGGAATATCAGGCTGGTTTGCCAAACTACAACAAACTGCTTGAAGACGGGGAAAAACATCCAATTGAAGTAACTGGCAGAAGCCTTCGTGCGGTCATGCCCTGGATTCCCAAGAAAAATATCAAAGGGGCTCAGGCTTCTTATTCCTGATATCTATTTACAAGGTTGGGTTTTAATCAATATACCCAACGGGGATCATCGAGCATATCCCGTGGTATCCTGAAATGGTAACCAAGCCTCTTATATTGGCGACCAGGCGAAGTCCGCTGGCTTTGTGCCAGTCGGAGATGGTTGCTTGTTCTATTGAAAAACAGCTTGGAAAAAAAGTCGAGTTGTTACCCCTTGTGACAACCGGTGACCGTCAAACAAAATGGTCTTTGGAAAAGTCCGGGGGAAAGGGGTTGTTTACTAAAGAACTTGAATTAGCCCTCCTCGACGGAAGGGCAGATCTCGCGGTTCATAGTGCCAAAGATATGCCAACGGAAATGACTGATAACTTAGAGTTGGTTGCTTTCCTGCCCCGGGAAGAACCCGCGGATATGCTTGTGATCAAAGAAGGGGTTTCTGAACCGGGTGTCATCGCTACTGGCAGCCCGCGAAGGAGGGCACAGGCATCCAAGCTGTTTCCTCGGGCAAAATGGATAGAGCTTCGGGGCAATGTGGAAACCCGTCTGCAAAAAATAGCCCAGGGTGTGCAGGCAGATGCCACTCTGCTTGCAGCTGCCGGGTTGAAGCGCCTGAATATAGAGCAATATCCCGGGCTTTCTTTTCGAAAATTAAATTTAATGGAAATGGTCCCTGCACCTGGCCAGGGTGCAGTTGCAATCCAGGCACGGGCTACGGATAAACAGCTCTTTGAAAAAATTAACGATCCTGAAACTGAAAAAGCGGTATCAATAGAACGACAGGTGCTTTGTGCATTTGGCGGTGGATGCCAAGTCGCCCTTGGAGTAAATTATTGTGGCGAAACCGGACAAATCAGTTTTTTTCATGAGAGTTGTGGAATTCAAAGCTTGAGGGTTGCCGGACGGGACCAATCAGATTGGATGAATGAAATAATCGGATGGACGAAAAACAAATAGCGGAGGGAATTGTATACCTTGTAGGGGCTGGTCCGGGAGATCCTGGGCTGCTGACCCTGCGGGCCCGTTCCTTAATTGAGACCTGTGATGTTCTGGTATTTGACCACCTGGCAAACCGTAGGTTGCATGACTGGGCCCCGAGGAATTGTGAACGAATTGACGTCGGTAAAAGTCCTGGCAGGCATACAATGAATCAGACCGAGATTGGAGAAATCTTGGTGGAAAAAGCAAAAGATGGACTGAAAGTGGTACGTTTAAAGGGTGGGGATCCATTTGTTTTCGGACGGTGTGCCGAAGAAATGCTCGCCCTGGATGCTCAGCAAATTCGCTACGAAGTGGTTCCTGGAGTTACCGCTGCCCTAGCATGTGCAGCCTATGCGGGTATCCCCCTTTCACATCGAGACTTTGGGTCTTCCATTTCTTTTCTTACCGGACACGAGGATGTGGCCAAGGAATCCCTCCGTGTTGATTTCGCAAAGTTCTCAGAAGTGGGAGGCACCCTGTGCATCTACATGGGCATGAGTAAACTTGAGGAAATTGTGGACAAGCTTATTGCAGGCGGACTTCCGGTGGATCGGCCTTCCGCAATTGTTTCTCATGGAACCTTGCCAAGGCAGCAAAAGATTTTGGCCCCCTTGGGGGACCTGGTTGAACGGGCAAAGGATATGCAGCTCCAGGCTCCAGCTATCATCTTTGTGGGCAATTCTGTTGGCCTGGCTCGCTCCTCTACCTGGTTTGAGGATAAACCTCTTCTTGGCAGGCGGGTGGTTTTAACCCGGGCACCAAGTCAAAAAAGCAATATGCGATCCACCTTGGAAAGCTTTGGTGCTGAGGTGCTCGACCTACCATTGATTAAGATTCAACCAGCTGAAGACCGTAAGCTTATTGCGGAAGTATTGGCTGGAATTGCCACCTATGAATGGGTTGTGTTTACGAGCACGAATGGGGCTCGCGAATTTATGAAATTATTCTTCCGGGCCTTTTCAGACATCCGAAGTTTTGGTCCGATGAGAATTGCATGTGTCGGGCAAGCCACTGCGGATGTTTTGCTCTCCTATCAATTAGATGTTGAAATTATCTCCAAAGACTCAACCGCAGAGCGCCTGGCCAACGACTTAGTTGCAACTGATAGCTTGGACAGTGCCAACGTCCTAGTTGTTTCTGGTAATAGAAACCGCGAAATCATGGTAGATATATTGGAGGGTGTGGGCCGGGCAATTGTCGACACATTGCCAGTTTATGAAACTGATTTTGCGGATGTTTTGGACGCACCGGATTTTGAGAAATTCAAAAAAGAAGGTGCCGATGCAATTATTTTCACAAGTTCGTCCACCGCACTTTCCTACATTGAACAGTCGGAGGATATTGTACTTGAAGAGTCTGCCCGTACACCCATTCTGTGCAGTTTTGGTCCTCAAACCACCAAGACATTGCAGGAAAATGAGATGGTGGTCGATTTGGAATCACCCCATCCAAGTATCGAGGCACTTACCCAATCGCTGATCAATCATTTTTCGGTTTCTTGATGAGGCCAAAAATCGTTAAATTCTGTGGTATCACCCGCCCTGCAGATGCTCAGATGTGTGTGAATCTCGGGGCTGATGCACTCGGTTTTATTTTTCATCCACAATCTCCAAGAAATCTTTCCGTTCCAGAGTTCCAAAACCTGGTTGAAAAAATTGACTTCCAGAATTGCGCAAAAGTGGGGGTAGCGGTTGAGCCTGATTTACCGCTTATAAAAAGCCTATTAGGGGCAGGTATTGAGAAATTTCAGTTTCATTTTGCCTCCGAAATACCGATTGCAAAAATTGTGGAGTGGTCTGACCTGGTCGGGCGGGAGAACCTTTGGTTAGCTCCCCGCCTTAAACCCGAGGAAGATTTGCCGGATGGTCTGTTAGGCTGTGCAGATGTTTTCCTGGTCGATACATATGCCAAAGATGTTTACGGAGGGACTGGTCAGCAATCAGACTGGGGGAAATTCACCGGATTTAAAAATCAATACGGCAAGCACCAGTGGATTTTGGCTGGGGGACTGGGCCCGGACAATTTGAGGTCAGCGATTTCCAGCACTCTTCCCGACGGGATTGATTTGAATAGTGGGGTTGAATTTCTGCCCGGGAAGAAAGACGCAGATAAAATAAAGGAAGTTTTCTCTATTCTTAGTTAAAAGAGAGCCAGAAATACCAGAGGTATTTATTTGAACTGTTTGGCAAGCTTGGCCAATTGCTTGGGGTCCATGCCCTCCAAATCGGGCAATCCCCCGCTTCCCCCGCCGCCAAAAGCATTCATTAACTGCTTCATCTTTCCTCCCTTCATCTTTCTCATCATTTTTTGCATCTGGGAGAATTGTTTTATCAATAAGTTTACATCACGAATCTGAACACCCGCTCCATCGGCAATTCTTTTTCTGCGGGAGCCACCAATAATGCGGGGTAATCGGCGTTCCTGCCTAGTCATCGAGAGAATGATTGCCTCATGGCGGCCTAGGGCGGCCTCTTCTTTGTCGCCAACCTGGACATTGCCCATTCCTGGTAACATTTTGGCGATTGAGCCCATGGAACCGAGCTTTTTCATCTGCCTCATCTGGGAGAGAAAGTCCTCAAAATCAAATTCCGCTTTGAGCATTTTTTCAGCCATCCGGGCGGACTCTTCTTCGTCAAAATGTTCCTGGGCTTTCTCGACAAGGGATACCACATCTCCCATTCCCAGAATGCGGGAGGCCAATCTTTCCGGGTAAAAGGTTTCAAATTCTTCAATCTTTTCGCCTGTACCAATAAATTTTATAGGTGCCCCGGTAACCTTCTTCATGGAAAGTGCGGCACCCCCACGGGCATCCCCGTCAATTTTAGTCAGTATAATACCGGTAAGGTCGAGTCTTTCGTGAAAAGTTTTTGCAACATTGACCGCTTCCTGGCCTAGGGCAGAATCTGCAACCAGTAAAATCTCATGAGGTTCGATTTCCCTCTTTAAACGATCGAGTTCATCGACCAACTCATCATCGATTTGTAACCGGCCAGCGGTGTCAAAAATTACAAGATCGGAACCGGTTGTCTTTGATTTTTCCCAACCGGCTCGGGCAATGGCTGGAACATCCTTGGATTCTCGGTTTAGGTAGCAGGGGAAATTCTCCTGATTCGCGAGAAACTCAAGCTGATCGATTGCGGCAGGACGGTACACATCGCACGCCACCAGCATCGGTTTACGTCCATCTTTGGAAAGATGTTTGGCCAGTTTGGCAGATGTGGTGGTTTTACCAGCACCGTGCAAACCAACCATAAGTACGCGTAGCGGACGGTCTTCCCGCAAGGCAGAGTTTCCCTCGCCAAGAAGCTTAACCAGTTCATCATTGATAATTTTAACAACCTGTTGCCCCGCAGAAACTGATTTTAAAACCTCCTGCCCAAGGCAAGCCTCTTTGACTTCGTCAATGAAATCCTTCGCCACCTTGAAGTGCACATCAGCAGAGAGTAATGCCTTACGCACCTCCGTAAGAGCCTCAGAAATATTTTCCTCTGTGAGTTTATTTTTCCCGCCTAGGGATCGTAAAACATTGCTTAGTTTGTCAGTTAAATTTTCGAACATGGGAAGTCAATCATGACATCCTGCAAGGATAGGGGAAAGCCAGAAATCCTTACTCTGGCTTTACGCGTTGCAAATCACCCTAATTAACCTATTTTTTTTGTTTCTCCCAAATTTTTATCCACCCTATGAAGATTCTTGTCGCGGATCGTATCTCTCCTCTTGGAGTCGAATATTTGAAAAAGCAGGATGGCTTTGCTGTTGTCGAAGCCTATGGTTTATCTCCGGAGGAGGTAGTTGAGCATGCAAAAGATGCATCTGCCATAATTGTCCGCAGTGATACCCGTATAACCCGCGAGGTTATGGAATCGGCCCCTTTGCTCAAAGCGGTTGGCCGGGCCGGAGTAGGGGTCGATAATATAGACATTGAAGCTGCAACGGAGCGGGGTGTCATTGTGATGAATACACCTGGTGGGAACACCATTGCCACCGCAGAATTGACTTTTACCCACATGCTGTGTGGCACTCGTCCAATTGTCCGCGGAGCAAGCGGGATGAGAGAAGGGAAATGGGAGCGCAAACAACTCAAGGGGGCTGAATTACGCAACAAGACCCTTGCGGTTTTGGGTCTGGGCAGAATTGGGGCAGAAGTGTCTAAGAGAGCCCAAGCATTTGAGATGACTGTGATTGCCTATGATCCCTACCTTACGGATGAACGGGCCAAGGAACTGGAAATTGAAAAAGTTGATCTGGATGAAGCTTTTTCCCGGGCAGATTACCTTACGGTCCACATGCCCATGACACCCCAAACCAAGGGCATGGTGGACGAATCTGCATTTGCCAAAATGAAAGACGGGGTGCGCATATTTAATTGTGCACGGGGCGGAATAATCAAAGAATCTGCCTTAGTGGATGCATTGAAGAGTGGTAAAGTGGCCGCTGCCGGCTTAGATGTTTATGAGCAGGAACCGCTCCCTGAGGATCATGAATTCCGCACCCTCGACAATTTAATATTAACCCCTCATCTGGGTGCATCCACAGAAGAGGCCCAGGAAAGTGTAGGAGTGGAAATTGCGGAAGCAATTGCTGAAGTGTTGCAAGGAGGAAGGATTCGCAATGCGATCAATATGCCTTCAATCGACCCAAAAGATTTGATTACCTTAAAACCGTATCTCGAGCTCTGTATGCGCCTCGGGGCATTTGCCCGCCAGGCTGCCCGCGGAACCGTACAGTCCCTGCATATTACTTACTGGGGAGGAATGGTAGACTTCGATTCCATTCCCCTCACCCGTGCTGTGCAAAAAGGTTGGCTAAACGGGATTGCCGGGGATGAGGGAATTAACGATGTAAACGCACCTTATAAAATCAAGGCATTGGGAATAAAGGTGGAGACCACCAAGTCCTCTTCATCAGTCGATTACAACGAATTAATTGAAGTGCGTACAATCGATGCCGATGGAAAAGAACAATCGGTGCGCGGAACCATCATTGGGAAAAATGCAGATCCCAGAATTGTGGAGGTGGACGGTGAGGCAATCGAGGCACGCCCAGTAGATACCCTTCTGGTTGTGCGCAACCTCGATAAACCTGGAATTGTGGGAAAAGTTGGGACCATTCTTGGACAGTACGGGGTAAATATAGCCAATATGTCCCTAAGCCGATCAGAAGGCTCTGAATCTGCTCTTACGATTTTAGAATTGGATAATGAACCTTCTGCAGAGGTGTTGGAAAAATTGGTGGCCGACCCTGATATTCAGGAAGCCCGAGTATCTTGCCAGAAATAAACGCTCCGGAATCTTTGTACTATTGATTAAATATAATGCTTAGCATCGAAACAATCGCTGTATTAATTATTGGGTATTTGATTGGATCCATTCCGTGGGCGGTCATCATTGCTAGGCGGGCGGGAGTGGATATTTTTAGCGTGGGCAGTGGCAATCCTGGAGCCACCAATGTTTTGAGAACTCTGGGCAAGCCGACGGGCTATCTTGTTTTTGCCTTGGACTTTCTCAAGGGGGTGCTGGCGGTATGGTGGTTTCAGTTACCCCTTTTTTCTTTTTCCGGCGATTCGTCCCTTGGGTTATGGGCTTTGCCAGCAGCGGTTCTCGGACATACTTATCCTATCTTCACCCGTTTTCGTGGGGGGAAGGGAGTGGCCACGGCGATGGGTGGGTTGCTTGGCTTAATGCCTGCCTGCTTATTGGTTGGTTTATTTGTCTGGGTCCTTACTTTCTACCTGACCAAATATGTCGCGGTTGCATCCATCGCATTTGGGCTGAGCCTCCCGGTTTGTTCGATGGTATTTTCTGCCAATAAGGATGGTGGATTAGGCAAAATCTTACTTTCCTTTCTGGTGATGGGGTGGATCATTTGGAGGCACCGTTCAAACTTATCCAGGTTGCGTTCAGGCACAGAAAATCGATTTGAGAAAAGTGAGAGGCAGAAGCCCAAGCTTTAGACCGAACATTTCAAATTAAGACCAAATGAACGATTCTTCGAAAATTATCCGGGTTGGCATTCTTGGCTTTGGTACCGTGGGGCAGGGTACTTGGAAGCACTTGGTTGAAAATGCCACATTCTGGCCCAAAATTTTGGGAGTTGATCTTATCCCTACCCGTGCATCTGTCCGCTCACTCGAAAAAGCACGCTCGGTAAAGATTCTTCCTGATCAATTAACCACCGATTCTGAATCGATTGTGGATGATCCAGAAATTGATTTAGTTTGCGAATTGATGGGAGGAGTGGAAGAAGCAAAAGAGTTGACTCTTCGGGCATTCGCTCAGGGAAAGTCGGTGATTACCGCAAATAAGGCATTGATTTGCGAACACGGGGACGAACTGTTCCAGGCTGCAGAGAAGGCTGGCGTGGGGTACGCTTTTGAAGCAAGTGTAGCAGGTGGTATTCCCATCATTAAGGTTCTTCGAGAAAGCCTGGTCTCCAATGAATTTCCCCTTATTTACGGAATTCTGAACGGTACATCCAATTACATTCTTACCAGAATGGAAAAAGAAGGGGCCAGTTTTGAAGATGTCCTAAAGGACGCCCGTGACCTTGGTTATGTGGAAGCCGACGAAGCCCTGGATCTCGATGGAGTGGATGCGGCACACAAGGCAATCATCCTTGCTTATCTGGCTCATGGTATATGGGTGAAAATCCATGAAGTTACGGTGGAAGGAATTCGCCAAATATCCAATGAAGATTTACAAGCAGCGGAAAATCTAGGATGCCGGATTAAACTAATCGGGGTGATTCGCAGGGATTTTTCCAACGATCATGTAGCGGTCGCAGTTCATCCAGTTTTGATACCTGTTGAAGAAACCATTGCCCGGACAGATGGGGTACACAATGGAGTTTGCCTGAACGGAACAGTTGTGGGAACTGTGGTTTTAACTGGTCGAGGGGCAGGGCAGGACCCGACTGCAAGTTCGGTTATTTCTGATTTGGTGGATGTGGTGAAAGGAATCACCGGGGTTTCTTCCTTGCCCAAATTACTCCATGTTTCACCTGAACAATGTGTGTCTGCATCTCCTGAAGAGATTCATGGAAGATTTTATTTACGGCTCGCGGTGGACGACCGCACCGGACAGTTGGCAAAAGTAGCGGAGTGCCTGGCGGGTCAGGGCATAAGCTTAGCCACAGTTTCCCAAACTCCGCACGAGAATGATCAGCCAGCCAGTTTAATCCTTACCACCCACCAAACAAATGAGCTTTCAATATCCCAGGCAATTGAGCAGTTGAAAAACCTCCCTGGGGTTGTGGGTGATCCGGTTCTGTTCCGCATGTTCGATCCCAACGAAATTTCCTGATATGAATGTGGTGGTACAAAAATATGGTGGTACATCTGTTGCGGATGTAGACCGGATAAAGAAGGTTGCCCGCCGGGTAAAATCCACGGTGGATTCCGGTCATGGCGTAGTGGTGGTTGTTTCTGCCCGTGCTGGGGTAACTAATCAACTCATCGAGAGGGCCAAAGCCATTCAGAAAAATCCCTCCGAACGTGAATTGGATATGTTAATGACCTGTGGTGAACAGGAAACAATCGCCCTCCTTTGCATGGCTCTCCATGCCATTGATGTGCCTGCGGTCTCAAGGACTGGCTGGCAACTGGGTATTCTTACCGAAGGGTTGCATGCAAAATCGCGTATTCGTGAAGTCCAGGGTGGAGACTTGCGTAAGCAAATACGCTTAGGAAATGTTGTGGTAGTGGCTGGATTTCAGGGAGTAAACGAAAAGGGGGATGTGACCACTTTTGGCCGGGGAGGATCTGACCTTAGTGCAATTGCCCTGGCCGGATCGTTACGAGCCAAAGCCTGTCAGATATACACGGATGTGGAGGGCGTTTTTACCGCAGACCCTCGAATTGTTCCAGACTCCAAAAAAATTCATGAGATCAATTATGAAGAGATGTTGGAACTTGCCAGTAGTGGGTCCAAAGTCATGCAGACCCGGGCAGTCGAGTTTGCCCAGAAACACAATATTCCCTTTGAAGTCCGTTCAAGTTTTTCCAAAAAATCCGGAACCATGGTAAAAAAGAAAGTAAAATCGTTGGAGGATATGCTGGTTAGCGGTGTAGCCACAGACAAGAATCAAGTTCGCATTAGTGTGACTGAATTGCCCGATCGTCCTGGTGCTGCTGCCGCAGTCTTTAAAGTCATGGCAGAATCGGGAGTAGTGGTCGATATGATCATTCAAAATGTGGGGCGCCAGGGGCTGGCCAACCTTTCCTTTACCGTGCCCACAGAAGATGCATTTCGGGCTGAAAAAGCATTGAAAGAACATTTTGCGGAAGGCAATGGGGGCAAGCTTGGGAAAAGCACAAATATAATTAAAGTCTCAGTTGTTGGTGTGGGCATGAGGTCTCATTCCGGAGTTGCCGCAACCTTTTTTGATGCACTCGCCAATGCGGGAATCAACATGCTCATGATTAGTACATCAGAGATTAAGATTTCAGTCGCAGTCGAACCGGAGAGTGGCGATGAGGCAACCCGTGTCGCTCATCAGGCATTCGGCTTGGGTAAATAGCGGGGAACTGCATTTAATCCTATGCGCTACCTAAGTACGCGCGGCGGCACGGAGACCGTTGAATTTTGTGAAGCAGTTGCCCAAGGGTTAGCCCCGGATGGTGGCCTCTACTTGCCAGAAACTTTTCCTGACCTAAGCCCCCTAGTAGATGCTTGGTCAGGGCTTTCCTATCCGCAACTTTGTCATGCATTTTTTCAGCACTTTGCCACCGATTTACCTGACTCTGATCTTGAGGGTGCGATTTATTCTGCATATGCCGGTTTTTCTCATGAAGAAACTGCCCCGCTTGTACGATTAAACGATCAATGGCAAGTCCTTGAACTTTTTCATGGACCTACCCTGGCATTCAAAGATTTTGCCCTTCAATTATTGGGTAATCTTTACGAACTGCAGATTAAAAAAACGGGGAAAAAACTCTGTGTTTTGGGTGCAACCTCTGGAGATACCGGGGCAGCGGCGATTTCCGGCTTGCTTGGTAAGTCCGGGGTTGAGGTTTTTATCCTGTATCCGGAGGGTAAGGTATCTCCGTTGCAGGAAAGACAAATGACCTGTACTGGTGCGGAGAATGTCTATCCCCTCGCTATTGAAGGAACCTTTGATGATGCCCAGCGGACAGTTAAAGAACTTTTTGGGGATCTCTCTTTTCGTGATTCAATCGGGTTGTCAGCGGTTAACTCGATCAACCTGGCAAGAATTCTTGCTCAATCGGTCTATTATCTATACGCGTGGCTCAAGCTTGACCCAATCAAGCGTGAACACACGACATTTGTCGTGCCCACTGGGAACTTTGGTAATGTTTTTGCCGGTTGGTTGCTTACAAGAATGGGGATTAAGCTGGGAGGTTTTCGTGTGGCCACCAATCAAAACGATATTTTGCACAAATTATTTGGTTCCGGGAAATATGAATTGGGAGAAGTCTATCCCAGCTTGGCCCCATCTATGGATATTCAGGTGGCATCGAACTTTGAGCGTCTACTTTTCTATTTTCTGGATGGAAATACAGAACAACTTAAACAGGTGATGAAATGCTTTAGAGAGGAGGGGAGGTATGCATTCGAAAAGTTTACTATCCCTGGATTTTCAAGTTCTTCGACCACCGATCAAGAAATCCCAGAAATTATTCAAAAAGTCTGGACGGAATATCATTACCAGGTCGATCCCCATACTGCTTGTGCCTTTAAAGACCTACCGGCCAATGAACCTGCCGTAATTTTGGCCACTGCACACCCAGCAAAATTTCCCCAGGTTTATGAGGATGCGGGTCTGGGCAGACCAACATCACCGATCTTAGAAGCGTTGCTTGATAAGCCACCCCTCAAATACCAGCTTTCCGTTGATGCCCGTGAGGTTCGATCATTCATCGAGCAAAAATTAAACCCCTGATCATTGCAGTTTTAAAATTCGTACCTCTTTAAGAAGAGGTATGGGGGATAAGGATGAAACCAAGAATCGTATTTTTCAGGGGTGGGGGACTGGGTGATTTTATTCTCACACTTCCCTTACTTCAGGTTGCTTACCTTCGGCAACACCCAGTACATATTTATGCGAGGTCATTTTATTTAAAACTCTTAACTAAGGAGTGGGATTGGTTGGAGCGAGAAGATCTTGATGGGCTGGCGGGCAAGGTGCCTGCGGAGGTTAAAGAGTCGATTGCGATTAGCTTTTGGACGGATCCTGCATGGTCCAAGGAAATGGTCCAGGCTGGAGCCACTGCGGCTCATTGTTTAAGCCCACGACCAAACGGTGGAAAACATTTCGTGATTCAGGCATGCGAAAAGTTGGGGTGGGAGATACCACCGGGGCTATTGGCACAATCCTGTCTAGGTGATTGCTGGAGGGGAAAGGATCATACACTTTGGATACACCCGGGAAGCGGTGGGGCGGAAAAAAATTTGCCTTTGCTACACTTTGTTTCTCAAGCTGAGAAGTGGCTTGGCTTACATGAGGAAAAATGTGTAATTTTTTCTTTTGGAGAAGCGGATAAGGAGGTATTCGAGCAATTTAAGGCTGAACCCATAAGCAAAAACAAAAGAATCTTAATTAGGCAACCAGAGACAACATGGGACCTCCGTAAACAACTGGTTAGCGAGGCAGACAAGTTTTTGGGCAATGATTCAGGCCCCGGCCATTTAGCTTCAAACTTGGGTATTCCTGTTGCGATTGGATATTGCAAGACTCAGGCAATGGTATGGCAACCAACCGGGCCGAGGGTTACAACTTACTTGTGGGACTCGGATTCCAGCAAAATTTTGTAAGTCACCGAATCAACCAATGCTTCCCAACTAGCGGTTATCACATTATCGCTCACTCCCACCGTGCCCCAGGTGGAATGACCGTCGGTCGACTCCACATGTACACGGGTAATTGCATCTGTACCTTGATTACTTTCGAGGATGCGAACCTTAAAATCAACCAGGGTAACTTCGGCAATGTAGGGAAAGTCATTTGCCAATGCATTTCTTAGGGCATGATCCAAGGCAGATACAGGTCCGTTGCCTTCGGCCACAACATGCCGGGTCTCTCCTTTTATGCGGAGTTTTACTGTTGCTTCCGAAGTTACTCCATCATCCTGACTGATGCCCTCGACCCCGACATGATATTTCAAAACCTCAAATGCCGGATCTTCTCCGCGAAGAAAACGACGCAAAAGCAGATCAAATGAAGCATCCGCAGATTCAAACTCATACCCCTTAAACTCCAATGACTTTAATTCTTCAAGGAAGGATTTCATTTCGGGAGAGCGTCCATCCACATCCATTCCCATTTCTTTAGCTTTGAGCATTATGCTGCTCCTGCCCGACATGTCAGATACAAGTACACGGGTCCGGTTACCTACGGTTGCGGGATCAATGTGCTCGTAACTTCGGGTCGACTTGGATGCGGCGTCTGCATGCACTCCCCCCTTGTGGGCAAAGGATGCAGCACCCACATATGGTGCACGGATGTCGGGCCGAAGATTGGTGGAATCATCTATGAAGAGAGATAAGTCCCTAAGTTTAGAGAGGTTCTTTCCACAATTTGTGGATCGTTCCATCTTTAATTCAAGGTTGGGAATAATGGTGGTAAGGTTGGCATTGCCATTTCGCTCACCATAACCGTTCATGGTGCCTTGCACCATCACGGCACCAACTTCCACACCGGCGAGGCTAACTGCCACACCGACCCCGGCATCATTATGGCAGTGCACCCCAATTTTTGAATTGGGGAAATGATTTACCACCACCTTGCAAATTTCCTGAAACGGAGTGACCAGTTTGCCCCCATTGGTTTCGCAGAGGGTAAGAAAATCAGCACCCCCTTTTTCAGCGGCTTGTAAGGTGGATAGGGCATACTCCCTGTTATCCACAAATCCATCAAAGAAATGCTCCGCATCATAAACCACTTCTTTTCCCTGTTCTTTAAGATATCGGACTGTATCTTCAATCATTTGCAGGTTTTCCTCCGGGGTTGTGCGGAGGACATCGGTTACATGTAAGAGCCAGGATTTTCCAAATATAGTAACCACTGGAGTATCTGCATCCAAGAGAAGTTTTACCTGAGCATCTTTTTCCACAGGCGTTTTGGCCCGACGGGTTGAACCAAAGGCGGCAATTTTGGCGTGCCTCAAATTCAGCTCAGTGGCCTGTTCAAAAAAAGCCATATCCCGAGGGTTACTGCCCGGCCATCCGCCTTCAATGTAATCGACTCCAAATTGGTCAAGCTTCTGTGCAACCCGAAGCTTGGAAGCAACAGTAAAGGATACCCCCTCTGCCTGGGAACCATCGCGCAGGGTGGTATCATAAATCAAAACATTCTGCTTTTCCATAATGCTTACATACAGAATTTTTTAGTATGGTTTATACTAGGGTTGGATCGGGAAAAAGATGTCTATTGTATCTTTTGTG
>CALKMX010000023.1 GCA_938091675.1 uncultured Opitutales bacterium | reverse complement strand
TAAACCCTTTTTCAGCATGAGCGAAGAAACACCCATGGATATTGATTATGTGGCCAACCTGGCCCGAATCGAACTGAGCGATGAGGAAAAATCGACCTATCAAAAACAATTGGGTGATGTGCTCAAATATTTTGATAAGCTACAGGAACTGGATGTGGAAAATGTTGAGCCCACCGCTCATGCCTTTCCCCGCCACAATGTATGGGACAAAGATGAAGCACGGGCAGGATTGTCCGTCGAAGAGGCTCTAAAAAATGCCCCCCAGTCCAGGCAGGATCAGGTGGTGGTACCCAAAGTGATTGAGGAATAAGGAAATTTTCTGATGTCGAGCAATTCTCTCATTTTTAAATCTGCCACCGAGCTTTCCCAGGATCTGCAAGCCGGTACGGTTTCCTCGGTGGAGATTACCCAGGCAATGATCGACCGGATCAATGCGGTGGATGAACAGGTGCATGCATTCCTTCATATGGATGTGCAGGATGCCCTAGATCAGGCAAAAGCATCGGATGAACGCCGAGCAAAAGGGGAATGCGTAAGCCCGTTGGATGGAGTGCCCGTGGGCATGAAGGATGTGATTGCGGTGAAGGACCAGCCCCTGACCGCGGCCAGTAAGATTTTGGAAAACTACCGCTCCCCTTACGATGCCACGGTGGTTCGTAAATTAAAAGAAGCGGGAGCCGTGGTTGCAGGCCGGTTGAACCTCGATGAATTTGCCATGGGGTCCTCCACCGAAAATTCCGCCTATGGGCCAACCCGCAACCCCTGGAATCTGGATTGTGTGCCCGGGGGAAGCAGTGGGGGGAGTTCTGCTGCAGTGGCCGCCCGTGAAGTGCCCCTGTCTTTGGGCTCGGACACCGGTGGATCCATCCGCCAGCCCGCCTCCCTTTGTGGAGTTGTGGGAATGAAACCAACCTACGGGATGGTATCGCGCTATGGACTGGCCGCGTTTGCTTCTTCCCTCGATCAGATTGGGCCCTTTTCCACCACGGTGGAAGATGCCGCCCTGCTCCTGGAAATCATTTCCGGGCACGACTCTCTGGACTCCACCAGCTACCCGACTGAAGTGCCCAGCTACTCCGCAGAATTGAAAAACTCTTGCGAACCAAAAGTGCTGGGATTGCCCAAGGAATTTTTTGGCCCCGGTATGGATGATGAGGTACGGGCAAGCATCGAGCAGGTAATTGAATACTACCGATCCATTGGGTATCAGACCAAGGAAGTCAGCCTGCCCACCACTGATCTTTCCATCCCGGTGTACTATGTGATCGCCACCGCGGAAGCATCCTCCAACCTCGCCCGCTACGATGGGATCCGTTATACCTCGCGCAGTGAGCGTGCGGAAAATGCAATCGATGTCTATGCCAAGAGCCGGGGAGAGGGATTTGGATCCGAAGTCAAACGCCGTTGCATCCTCGGTGCCTACGCCCTAAGCAGCGGGTATTACGATGCCTATTATTTACGAGCCCAGAAGGCCCGTACCTTGATCCGTCAGGATTTTGAAAAAGCATTTGCGGAGGTCGATGCGATCCTCACGCCCACCTCTCCCACACCCGCTTTTAAATTTGGGGAGAAAAGTGATGACCCTATCTCCATGTACCTCAGCGATGTGTATACCATTTCCACCAACCTTGCCGGACTGCCCGGCATTTCGGTACCCTGCGGATTTTCCGGCTCCGGACTGCCCATTGGTGTGCAATTGATCGGTAAAGCCTTTGAGGAATCCAGCCTCTTACAAATCGCCCATGCCTACGACCGGGCACATCTCCACGGCCGCCAAGCCCCCAACCTTTGATTTTGCAGATGGAATACGAAGCTGTCATCGGTCTTGAGGTTCATGTACAACTGGACACCCGTTCGAAAATGTTCACCCGGGTGGGCACGGGGTTTGGACAACCGCCCAACTCCCTGACTGATCCGGTGGTACTGGGACTACCTGGTGCCCTGCCGGTGATGAACCAGGAAGCGATTGAAAAATCAATCAAGGTCGGTCTGTTGCTTGGTTGTAAAATTGCTGAGGTTTGTAAATGGGACCGGAAAAACTATTTCTATCCGGACATGCCCAAGAATTATCAGATCTCCCAATATGACCAGCCCATTTGTGAAGGCGGTCAGGTGGAGATTGAAATGCCCGGAGATAATCCTTCCAAAATGGGCCCGCACCGCATGGTGGAACTGACCCGCATTCACCTGGAAGAGGATGTGGGCAAACTCACCCACTATGAGCAGGACAGCCTGGTGGATTACAACCGGGCGGGATGCCCCCTGCTGGAAATTGTCAGCGAGCCGGACATGCACAACCCCGATGAAGTATTCGCTTATCTTACTTCCCTGCGCAACTCCCTGGTAGCCGCCGGAATTTCCGCCTGTGACATGGAAAAGGGACAACTTCGTTGCGATGCCAATATCAGTGTGCGTCCAAAAGGAGAGACCACATTGGGCACCAAGGTGGAGCTAAAGAATTTAAACACCATATCCGGGGTACGCAACGGGGTGGAATATGAAATCCGTCGCCAGATCCGGGCAAAGGAGGAAGGCACCCCGATTATCCAGGAGACCAGGCGCTGGAATCCGGAACAAAAGTACACCACTCCGATGCGGACCAAGGAAATGGCCCATGATTACCGCTATTTCCCTGACCCCGACCTGATGCCGGTCAAAATTGACCAGCCATGGATCGAGCGTGTCCGGGCGGGGCTTCCGGAAAAACCCTTTGATAAGCAACGTCGCTATCAGCAGGAAATGAACCTGCCCTACTCCATCACTTCCGCCCTCTGCGGGGATCATTTGCTCTGTGCCTATTTCGAGGAGGCGGCCGCTCTTTGTAAATCTGCGGGGAAAGTGGCCAACTGGGTGGTCAATGATTTGCTGCGCGAATTATCCCAGGCCAATAAAGTGGACGAATTCGCCGAAGAGGAGGCAGAAAAGATCACTCCCCAGAGCTGTGCGGTTTCCCCACAGATGCTCGCAGATCTGGTCAACCTGATCGAGGACGGTAAACTGACCAACAATGTAGCGAAGGAATTATTTCCCGAAATGTTCACCAGCGGAAAATCGGCCACAGAACTGGCCAAGGAAAAGGGACTGGATCAACAATCGGACGACTCGGAAATTGAAGGAATCTGTGCGGAGGCCATTGCCAACGATCCGGATGCCGCGGAAAAATTCCGGGGCGGGAAGGAAGGGGCGATCAATGCCCTGAAGGGTGCGGTAATGAAAGCAACCCGCGGACAGGCTAACCCCAAGGTGGTTGACGAGACCCTGCGCCGTTTATTGTCGTAAAGTTCAGGGGGGAGGTTTGCCCAACCTCTGCAAGGATTGAGATTTGAAACCAAGGTTTATCTTTGCAGAAGGTCGCAGTTTTTGGGTAACTACAAGATTCTCATGAAAGTAAATCTTCTTATTATCTCCATTCTTCTGTTCCCCTCTTTGGGCATTGCGTTACCCAAGCCAAATATCGTTCATATCATGGTGGATGATCTAGGCTGGCAGGATATTGCCTCCCATAAGATTGATGGGGATGCGGTGTACGAGACCCCCAACCTCGACCGCCTGACCCGCATGGGCAGACGGTTTACCGAGGCCTATTCCCCCTCCCCGGTGTGTGCCCCCTCCCGGGTGTCCTTTTTGCGCGGACAGTATCCGGCAAACACAGGAGTGTACAGTGTGACCGGCGGACAGCTACCCCGTCCGCACCAAAGCAAAATCCCTCTGATTCCTCCTCACTACCTCTATGGATTGCCGGTGGAGGAACCGATGATTCCGGAGGTGCTCAAACGGGCGGGATATTTCAGTGGTCATGTGGGAAAATGGCATGCCGGGGGAAAGCACCGCGGATATCCCTTCCCCACCGATCAGGGATTTGATTTTGGATTTCTGGAAAAGAACGGTGGGCCCTTAATTTATAACGACTCCGAATTATGGAATCCTCAGGATGGAAGAAAAAATTCCTTCGGGGGGGCCTGGCAACCGATCGTTCCTCACCGCCTGGCCGGGTTTGCCACCGACAGTCCGGATGACCCTTTTCAACTGGATACCGACGGGCGCCCCTTTGATAAACCTACCGAACTGGCGGTCGGATTTATCCGCAAGCACAAAGATAAGCCATTCTTTCTGAACTTCTGCCCGTTCTGGGTGCATGGACCGATTGCCACGCGGGACAAAAAACGGCTGGAGTACTACTGTAAAAAAATGGGGGTTCCCTTCCCCTCCGATCCGGGCTCCCTCAATGCCGGCGTGCCTGGGCATTCCAATCCGTATTATGCCAGCATGGTGGACAGCCTGGACTGGAGCATCGGGAAGGTCGTCACTTATTTGGAACAAACCAATGATCCGCGCAACCCTGGACATAAACTGATTGATAATACTTATGTGATCATTGATTCCGATAACGGTGGATGGAAAGGAAGCCAGCATGAACCGGTGACGGACAACCGTCCGCTAAGAGGCGGGAAAATGAACAATTATGAGGGCGGGTTGCGTATTCCCTTTATTATTCGGGGACCAAAAGTTCCTGCAGGTAGCACCTGTGATACCCCCATTAATTTGATCGATCTCTATCCCACCTTTATGGAAATGACAGGACTGCCTGCGGATCCGACCCTCAAACTGGATGGTTGCAATATTCTTCCCCTGATTGAGGGGAAATCAGACCAGGTGATCCGAGCGGATGGCAAGGTGCGTGATACCCTGTTCTGGTTCTACCCCATGGAAAGTCACATGGCTGTGGTGATGCGACAGGATGGCTGGAAACTGGTCAACAACCTGGGCGTGGGCTACGGGGGGAAATGGTCGGATGTGGAGAACAAAGAATTGGTCGAGTTATTCAGGATCAAAAAAGATGACCAAGGTTCCGCAGACTTGGCAGAACAAAAAAACCTAGCGGACCAATTCCCGGATATCCGAGATGCCATGCTTAAGGAAATGGATGAATTCCTGAGTAATGCCAAAGTTTCCATGCCTTATCGCAACATCAATGGGCCGAAAGTTACTCAGGCAGAAAAGCAGGCACATCCTCAGATTCTTCATCTGGGAACAGACAAAGATCAGGTATGGGCAACTTTTGAAAGTGGGAAAAACAAGACTACAATCCGGGAAGCCCATTTGCTCTACACCCTCAACCCCCAGGAATTTGACAAGACCCGGGGGCATCGGGAGGAATGGCTGAAAGCACCTGCGAGAATTTCGGATGGAAAGGTGGAGGCGAGCATGCCACCGGGTGCCACTCATGCGGTGTTCTGTATGAGGGATGAAAATGGATTCCTGATTACTTCCGAACCTTTGCCTGACTTCCAGGAAGCTCCCTATGGATCCTCCAAGGATTCCAGCTTTCTTACCAATGGATATGCCTACAAGCCGGGCATATATGCCCTGATCGAGCTGGGCAAAGCAGCAATTTCAAATGCGAAAAAACAAAAGCTTCGTGTATCGGGACTACAAAATGCCCTGAAGACTGCAGAAAAACAGTACCAAAAGGAAAAGATTGAGGTGATTGAATGCTCCGATGCGATTCGTTCCCTGCGGTCGGAAATCCGCAAGTTAAAGAACCTGCCTCAATCCCGGCACTATACCATCAACCGGTTTCCAGCAGAGCCCTTATTCTGATTGTTTCAGGGAATATAAAACCGTACGGACTGCACGCCCGGGAAGCGGGGAACCAAAAGAAACTGTTTCGCAATTCAATGCTTCATCGGACTGGTATGCACCGTGAACCTGCATGCCCTCGGGCAGATCAAGATCGAGGGAGACCGCATGGGCGGACGGATTGATCAGCACAAGCACCCCGCTTTTCTGTGATTCCTGAAAATAAGCGGATACCCAGAGAGGAGCGGGGGAATTGACCGCTATCCTGCGGAAACCATCGGTGATAAATCCCGAGTATTGTTTGATCATAAAAAACTTCTTGGTTCTTTCCACCAGTTCCTGCCTGCCGGTGGGACCAGGTTGTTCGTTCACCAATACCAGACCCTCGTCGCGATGTTTCTCCCGGACCTTTGGATTCTTCACCCGTTCAGGAGCGAGGGAATAGATCAGGCCCCACCACATAAAAACATTGGCTTGGGCATCGGCTAGGCTCATGTGGGCGTACTGGGCCGCCATTATTGCCTTGTCGAATTCGGTTAATTGAGACGACCAACCGTAGGTGTGCCAGACATCATTGTTCCATTGGGCACCGGTGGTTTCAGTCATCCAGAATTCCTTCTGAGGAAACTCCTCCCGGCGGATCTGGCCGATTTTCCGGCTATTTTCCCGAAGCACGGACAAATTGCCGTCCATGCCGCCGCGATAACTGTCATACATATGATAAGCGACCACATCGACCTGATCACTGCGGACCGTGGGAAGAAAACGAGTAAGTTCGCTCCCCTGGTATCCTACATAAGCAAGATCAGGTGCGGCAATTTTTATGGTAATACCTGCGTTCTTAAGTCGCGGAGATAATTTTCCCTCAATAAATGTTTTCAACCGTAAAGGATCCCATATGCAGGTCTGTCCCCCCAACTTCGAATAATTCGTTTCATTCTGAACCCCAAGTGTGGTGACATTGATTCCCCAGTCCAAATGCTCACGGGTTCTTCGAACGATCTCCTTAGCCCAGGCATCCTCCATCGAAGGCTTAAGCATGTAGGCCTGATTGCCTCTCCAGTCCACCACATCCAGCCAGTCAGAGACTTCCAAAAGCCCGGGAGCCCGGGGTTGCCAAAAAGTAAGCAATACCTCCAAGTCTGGATTTATGGTCATTGCCCGTTTCAGAACTTCACTGGAATGCTGGCCATTGCCAGTTTTTTTCACCTCACCCTGAACCCGTAGAATCGAAGTTCCCAGTTCCTCAAAGGCATAGTGCATTGCCTCATCCGATGGATTTGTTCCCCAGAAGGCTATCGAACCTCCAAAACCATGAATAGGCTGAGCAACTTGATTGTGATCAGGAGCTATAGTTAAGATTTTGTAATGAGAATCTTTATCCTCTTCCGCCAAACAAATTTTAACCCAGAATAAGAGGCTAATAAAACTCAAACTGGATATCTTTTTTCTTTGCATTAAATATTTAAAAATATCTCTTTATTGAGATTCAGTCTCAAAAAGGCTTTCCAACAATTTGTGCATAGGCTATG
>CALKMX010000022.1 GCA_938091675.1 uncultured Opitutales bacterium | reverse complement strand
TAGATGAAAGATATTTTACTCTCCGGCGGCACCTTGGTGACCGATGGGAAAAAGGAGGTTGCTGATATTCTGGTAAGGGATGGAAGAATTGAGCAGATCAGCCCTTCCATACAGGCACCTGCCAGTGCCAAAGTCATAGACGCCGAGGGAAAGTGGGTCCTGCCCGGCCTGATCGATGACCAGGTGCACTTCCGCGAACCCGGACTGACCCACAAGGCATCGATTTTTACCGAATCCCGGGCGGCGGTGGCCGGCGGGGTGACCACATTTTTTGAGATGCCCAATGTGTCCCCCCCTACCCTGAGCATGGAAAAACTGGAGGAGAAAAGAGCCATTGCCAGGCGAGATTCTGTCGCCAACTATGCCTTTTTTCTGGGGGCAAGTAATGAGAATCTGGAAGCGGTAAAATCGGCCGATCCCACCAGGATTGCGGGAGTGAAAATCTTTATGGGTTCATCCACCGGAAATATGCTGGTGGATGAGGAAGCGGTGCTCGAGCAAATCTTCCGCCATGCCCCCACCCCCATTGCCACCCATTGTGAGGATACCCCGACCATTCTTGCAAATGAAGAGGCCGCCAAAAAGAAATATCACAACGATGCCCCCTTCTGGGAGCATCCCAATATACGCTCCCGGGAAGCCTGCCTAAAATCCTCCACCCTTGCCACCGAACTGGCAAAGCGGGAAAAGGCACGCCTCCATGTGCTCCATATTTCCACCGCGGAGGAACTCGATTTATTTACCCCCGGAGACCCACGCATCACCGCCGAGGCCTGTGTGCACCACTTATGGTTTGAGGAATCAAGCTATGCCACCCATGGCTCGCGGATCAAGTGCAACCCGGCAATCAAAAAAGAGAGCGACCGGCGAGCCATTCGCCAGGCAGTGGCAGACGGCAGGATATCGGTGCTGGCAACCGATCATGCCCCCCATACCTGGGAGGAAAAACAGCAGCCCTATTTCCAGGCACCATCCGGGCTGCCCCTGGTGCAGCACACCCTCCTGCTGATGCTGGAGATGGTAAAGCAGAACTGCTTTACCCTGGAAACGATGGTGGAACGGGCCTGCCATGCACCCGCCCGGATTTTTGATGTGGTTGACCGCGGGCACATCCGCGAAGGCTACTGGGCAGACCTCGTTTTGGTGGATCCAAATACAAAAACGGTGGTGGATGACACCAAGCTATGGAGCAAGTGCGGATGGTCGCCCTTTGCGGGGGAACGATTTTCCCACCTGGTTGAAAAGACTATGGTGTCGGGAAACCTCGTGTACGACGGGGCGGAAATAAGGGAAGAGCACCGGGGAGAGGCAGTCCTCTTTTCCCCAAACCGCAGGTAGAGGGGAAAAACTCAGGGGAGCCAGGGATATTTCTCGAAATCCGGCTTTCTTTTTTCCAAAAATGCCTGTTTGCCCTCCGATCCTTCCTCGGAGAGGTAGTAAAGCAGGGTGGCATTGCCAGCGAGTTCCTGCAGACCGGACTGGCCATCGCAGTCGGCATTGAATGCAGACTTTAAACAACGGATCGCCAGCGGACTTTTCTCCAGAATTTCACGGGCCCATTGCACGCCCTCGGCTTCCAGTTGATCGACCGGGACAACCTTGTTGACCAGTCCCATATCAAAAGCTTCCTGGGCATTATACTGCCGGCAAAGAAACCAGATTTCACGGGCCTTTTTCTGCCCGACTATACGGGCGAGATAGGAGGAACCAAACCCGCCATCGAAACTGCCAACCATGGGGCCGGTCTGCCCAAAAACCGCATTGTCTGCGGCAATGGTAAGATCGCAAACCACGTGCAGGACATGTCCGCCACCAATGGCATAGCCGGCCACCAGGGCGATGACCACCTTGGGCATGGAACGGATGAGCTTTTGTAAGTCCAGCACATTGAGCCGGGGCACGCCCTCCTCATCGACATAGCCAGCCTTGCCCCGGACACTCTGGTCGCCACCGGAACAGAAGGCATACTTCCCATCAGTGTGCGGACCGGCCCCGGTCAGTAAGACCACCCCGATTTTGGGGTCTTCCCGGGCATCGAGAAAGGCCTGGTACATCTCATTCACGGTCTTGGGGCGGAAGGCATTGCGCTTGTGGGGACGGTTGATGGTCACCCGGGCAATCCCGCCCGCCTTGTGGTAAAAAATATCCTCGTATTCCCCGGCGCTTTCCCAGTTCATTGCTCCTCCTCCTGGATGATGGTGGATTCGCCGGGATCCACCTGCCTGCCCTGCATGCCCCACTTTTCTCGAAGGTAGAGACGTTCCTCCTTCCAGTCGGCAAAGGGCTTTCCCCGCAGGGAGAGAAGGTTGTCCAGGTCCTGGCCCTCGAACTCGTCGGGCCCGGACTGGTTCACGGGTTCAGTCGGGTGATTTTCCATTGTTCTTCCACTAGTTGGTACAAAAAACGGTCGTGCAAACGGTTGGGCCCGCCCTGCCAGAATTCAATACTGCGGGGGTGCAGATAATACCCACCCCAGTGGGGAGGCTTGGGGGGATGTTCCCCAAATTTTTCCCGGGCTTCGAGAAAGGATTTTTCCAAAGATTCGCGGGAGTCCAGGGGCTGGCTTTGCTCAGATGCCCATGCCCCAATCCGGCTGAGATAGGGACGGGACTGGAAATACTCCTCGGCGAGGGACTCCTCCACCCGGGTGACCTCCCCCAGTATGCTTACCTGGCGCTGCATAGAAAACCAGGGAAAATGCATGCTCACATGAGGGTTGGCGGAAAGATGGGCTGCCTTGCGGCTGTTGTAGTTTGAATAAAAAACAAATTTTCCCGCTTCCAAGCCCTTGAGCAGGACGGCCCGGGCAGTGGGCCTGCCCGATTGATCAACCGTGGCAAGGCTGCAGGCATTGGGGTCGTAGATTTTGGCATCGATGGCATCCTGCATCCATTGACGGAACTGGACGAGTGGATCGGGTGCCAGATCGGCCCGCCGTAATGGTTGCTGGTCGTAGCTTTCGCGCAAATCCTGCAGGCTTTGGTTAAAATCGGTCATGACAGGATTCTATTCTAGAACAAAGATCGGGTTCGGCAAAACCCTTATTTTGAAAATCCGCTATTTGCATTGGTAATCTCCTGCCGGGCAACCGCTGCGGCCAGCCCGGGCGAACGCTCCCTCATTTTTTGACGCCATTTCATATTCCAGCAAATGAGCTTGCGGGCGAGCAAGCCACGGAGCGAGCGTTTGATCCAGTGCAGTTCATGGGCGGGCTGGGTGGCGTTGGCATAGTCCTGCTTGTAGGCAAAGGGAGCAGGCAGGAAATCGAGCACCCGGCCCTCGTCCCAGCATTTTTCCATGCAATGTTTGAGAAGTTGTTTACCAGGGGAGTATTTTTTCCAGTTTTGATCATAGGCAAGGTGATGGAGGTAGGAATGCCCCGGGCATAACAACTCGAGTTGCCAGGCAACCGGCTGGTCGTCCACCCGCAAAACCGAGACCCGTACCCCTGAAGACCTCGCCAGCTCGGGCAGGACCTCAAAAAAGAATCCGCGCTTTCCACGGATGGTATAAAGCCCGGCATTTTCCAGGGTTTTGTGAGATTCCACTTCCACCACACAGGTGGCAGGCATGACCGAGCGTACATCCTCAAAGGATTGATTGATTTCAAAAGTGACTGCTCCGCGTTCTGCGAGGGAGCGCTCGTCGTACTGGAATGATTTGCGGGATTTGTGCCCCATTTTATCCTGCCAGAATTCTGCAAAGGATAGACCGCGCTGGGGCCGTACCAGGCAGGAGGAACGGGGAGATCGCAGGATTTTTAAATGGGAACAATCCTCTACCACTCCCTGCACATGATCGTTCCAAAAAGTTTCCGGAAGCTGGGGGAGCCAGGCAAAAAGAAAGGACCCGACCTGCCTGCTGAGCTCCTCGACAAGAAGGGTGGCCACCTGTTTCTGGCAGGTGGGAAAGTGGTAATTTGCCTCGTCGTAAACAAAGGGCCAAAGCCCCCTGGAACCCAGCAAGCCCGGGCGCTCCATGAAGGGCCAATAGCCTAGCAGGGAGTCATCCTCCGCCAGGGCGAGAAGGAAGAGGGGTGCACGGTCCTGCTTTTGGCGGGACCACCATGCCCGTAACCATTCGGGCGAAAAATACGGGTTGATCCACTCCGCCCTGCCCCGCAGGGATTGGTACTCCCGGGCAATACGATCCATAGCCCCGGGATCCCGGGAAATTTCAATACGGACAGAAGGGTTCAAAATTCCGGACTGCAGGGAAAAGGTTCCGGAAAGGACAACCGTTTGGAACTAGACCACGAGGTTGGAGAAATCCTCGTATTCGGCCCGGAAGCCCCCATCCACTCCGCGGCAAAGCACCGCCACTGCATCGTGGGAGTGCAAAGATTCGAAGTGGGAACATACAATGCGGAAATCGATAATCCTGGGCTCTTCGATCAATTGTTCGTAAAGCAAACGGGCGGCATCCTCCACAAATTTTACCTTTGCCCCATTGAGTTCGGCAAATGCCTGCTCGTCCTCGCGCTTGACCATCACCTGGGTCTCCGTGCCCAGACCATGGATGCACATATCGCGCAGTTCGAGCATGGAAAGTTCGCGGTCGGGGTGTACCTCCACACTTACCCGGGCCAGGCTGCGCTGGGAATGGGGAATGGCCAGCAGGTCGCGGGTCTGGCGGGCATGCTCGGAAAGTTCGGAAGCGCACGGACAGGCGGAGGAGTAAACAAAATCAAAGTTGATAATTTTGCGGACGCGGTCGGCCCGGTCGATTATGCCCTCGAAACTGCAGTTGTAGTACTGATAGCCCTCGAGGTTGCTGCGCAGGCTCTTTTGTACCATGGGGTAGGAAAAATCCACCTTGATGCGGGCCTCGCGGGAATCGAGTATTTCCTTGTACTGGCGAAGCACACGGTCGAGAGTTTCCGGGGAAAATACCTCTTTTTCGTATTCGTAAAAGATACGGATAATGCGGGACATATTGATCCCTTTCTTATCGGCATCCAGGCTGACCGTACCGGTGACACGGGACTCAAGGATAAGGTCCTCCCCATCGGGGCCGACAAAACGGAGGGGCAAACGGAACCCGGAAATTCCCACCTGTAAGATGGGCACATTGGCACCCTGCATGTCGGTGCATCCGGAATTCTGCACATCGGGCAGGGATTTCCTGTACTCCGGTGTGATGGTAAAGTTGGGGTCGTACTCGCGCTTGAGCTTTCGGGGATGGTCGGACTTAGTATCCATGATGCTTAATTTTGCCGAATTTGCGTAAGGATGCAAACCATAGAGTTTATTTTGCCTTCCCCTGATTGGCCACTGCTTCCATCGCCTTGGCCACTGCTTCGGGGTCTCCAAGGTACTGCCGGCTGATTGGCTTGAGATCGGCATCGAGCTCATAGACCAGGGGCATACCGGTGGGAACATTCATCCCGATGATCTCCTCTTCCGTGACACCATCAAGGTACTTAATCAGAGCACGCAGGGAGTTTCCATGAGCGGCAATGAGCACGCTTTTGCCCTGTTTGATTTGTGGGGCAATGGTATCGGTCCAGAGGGGGAGAAAACGGTCGACGGTATCCTTGAGACATTCAGTCAGGGGAATATCAGACTCATTCAGGCCGGCATAACGACGGTCTTTGCCCGCATATCCATCGTCGTCTTTGGACATGGCAGGAGGAGGGATGTCATAACTGCGCCTCCAGACAAGGACCTGTTCATCGCCGTGCTTCTCTGCGGTTTCCGCCTTGTTTAACCCCTGCAACCCACCATAGTGCCTTTCATTGAGCCGCCATTCACGATGGACAGGTATCCATACCTGATCGAGCTCAGTCAGGGCAAACCAGAGGGTACGGATGGCACGCTTGAGCACCGAGGTGTAAGCGACATCAAACTGAAAGCCCGCTTCCTTGAGCAGGCGGCCGGACTCGCGTGCCTCGCCTTCCCCCTTGGGGGTAAGGTCCACATCGTGCCAACCGGTAAAGCGGTTTTCCTGGTTCCATTGGCTTTCGCCATGTCGAAGAAGTACTAATTTGTGCATCGGTAATAATATTTTGAATGGATCACTATATCGGATTGCCCCGGATGGGTCACGAATTTTCCGCCTTTTCAATGTTCCACATTTAAATGGGTAGGACTTGTGAAAACCAGGGGTTTATGATTGGATTGGCTTATGTTTGGTAGGATGTTGTTGCTTTTTGTTTTTCTCCCCATGGTCGAATTGTATCTCCTGATCATGCTGGGTTCACGGATCGGGGCGATGCCCACGATCGGACTGATTGTGCTCACCGGCATAATCGGGGCAACCCTTGCCCGCCAGCAGGGCCTGTCCGTGCTGATGAAAATACAGCGGGAAATGGCCGCGGGCAAAGCACCCACACAGGAACTGGTCGAAGGTGCCCTGATTGTGGTGGGCGGAATCGTACTGCTTACCCCGGGCATCATTACGGATATTTTTGGATTTTCCCTGCTGGTGCCACCCGTGCGCCAGGCCCTGTGCCGATCGCTCACCCAGGCCTTTACCAAGAAGGTGGGCAAGGCAAGCGGGTTTGCCCGCTCCTCCAAAGACTCAAACTCCTTCCGCAAGGATCCCGACGATATCATTGATGTGTAACCGAGCCCTTACCCAAACCGTCCCCGTCCTTCTGCTCCTGTGCGCCCTGGGGTGTGCCGGCCCGGATGAAGGGGTATACACCGGGGAGATAGGAAATAAAAAAAAGGTAAAGGTAGGGGTGGAACCGGATGGCGTGGTGCACCTCGATGGGTATTGGCAGGAAAGACTGAGCGGGGTGCATGAAAAAGGAAGCCTGCAGGGAAAAGATATGGATGCCCTGGTATTTGAGGGACCGGCAAGCAAGAAATTTAAGTTGCGAATGCTCTACCAGGAAGAGGGAGATGCCCTGATTATCCGGGCCATCCAGTCGAGAACCTACGGACCGGGTGCCCGTTACCTGCCAACCGAGAAGGATTCCGTTTTTGATCCCCCACCCCGCCTGATCAGGCAGGCAGGCAGCTGACTAGTCCTGGGCACCGACATCCTCAAGCATTCTTTCCAATGCATCGCGGAATTCGGGCCCCAAACCCTCGCGCTTGGCAATTTCGAGGTAAAACGGAACATAGTCATTTTGATCCAGTGCTTTTAATGCAATGTTGTGAAAAGGCTCCTCGGCGGAGATAAAGTATGTCGCCTGACCAAAGGATAAGGTAATTCCGGAATCGCTCCGAAAGACCCCAAGCCGTTGATGTTCCTCTTCCATCCCTCCCCCTTAGCCCGATCAACGGGGATAGACAAGCCCGGGATTGTTCCCTACTCTTTACCCAGGCATAAAGTTTTAAGAAAATGATTTTTTTTCCTTACCGGGACGACAACCCCACCCGCTCCTTCCCCCTGGTCAACTGGATCATCATTCTGGCAAATATCTGGGTGTTTTTTGCCTACCAGCTCACCCTCAGCCCCCAGGGACAGGAAGCTTACTTTGCCAGTTTTGGATTTATTCCCGCCGCATTTTTTGGCCAGTTTGCACAGAATGATCTGGGCATCATGGCATGGGAATGGGGATCGGTGGTCACCTCGATGTTCAGCCATGGCGGACTGCTTCACCTCTTTGGCAATATGCTCTTTCTTTACCTCTATGGGGACAACCTCGAGGATGCACTGGGCAAGGTGCGCTACATGCTGTTTTATTTGCTTTGCGGATTTTTTGCGGCCATTGCCCAGTCCCTTACCAACCCGCTGTCGGAAATCCCCATGGTGGGAGCATCGGGAGCCATCTCCGGGGTAATTGCCGGCTATTTACTGCTCTATCCGCGGGCAAACATCCGGGTGTTTTACTGGTTTTTTTTATTTGTGGGCACCCTCTACCTGCCCGCCTACCTGGTTTTGGGAATCTGGGTATTTGAACAGGTGGTCGCCCTGCCCGAGTCGATGAAGCAGGCAGGCGGGGTGGCCATTGCCGCCCACCTGGGAGGGTTTGCCGCAGGGCTGCTCCTTACCCCATTTCTGCGCAAACCGGGGGTTCGCCTGTTTCAGGACGGGCACACGCGCTCTTTTACTCGCCAATCCAGGGGGTTGCGATAGGCTAGCACGCTTTCGATCGAGCAAATGGAAAAAGCATACCAACCAAAAGACGTGGAGGACCGCCTCTATCAATCGTGGGAAGAGGAGGGATCCTTCCGGGGCACACCCGATGCGGGAAAACCCGCCTATTCCATCGTTATCCCTCCGCCCAATGTGACCGGGGTGCTGACCATGGGGCATGTGCTCAACAATACCATCCAGGACATCCTTGCCCGCCGGGCACGCCAGCGTGGTTTTTCCACCCTGTGGCTGCCCGGGACCGACCATGCAGGAATTGCCACCCAGACCAAAGTGGAACAGCAGCTGCGCCAGCAAGGAAAGTCCAAGCACGATCTGGGCAGGGAAGGCTTTATTGAACATGCCAAGGAGTGGCGCGACAAACACGGGGGAATCATTCTCAAACAGTTGCGCAAGCTCGGATGTTCGTGCGACTGGGAACGCACCGTGCACACCCTTGACCCCGACTACTCCAAGGCGGTGCTCGAAGCCTTTGTGCGATTGTTCAACAACGGGTATGTGTACCGGGGGAAAAGAATGGTGAACTGGTGCCCGGTAAGCCGGACCGCCCTGTCCGATGAGGAGGTGATCATGAAGCCCCAAAGCGGAAAGCTCTACAAAGTCCGCTATGAACTGGCTGATACTCCGGGCGAATATTTGTATGTTTCCACCACCCGACCGGAAACCATTATGGGAGATGTCGCCCTTGCCATCCATCCGCAGGATGAACGCTGGCCAGCCCTGCAGGGACGAAAAGTGCGCCGGCCCCTGCAACCCGCGGAAATCCCCATCATTGCCGATGATGCGGTGGAAAAAGACTTTGGCACAGGCATGCTCAAAATCACCCCTGCCCACGACCCGCTGGACTTTGAAATCGGGCAAAGGCACGGGCTGGAAATAATTGATGTCTTTCATGAGGATGGAGTCCTGAACGAACTGGCAGGCCCAGAATTTGCCGGGCTCGACAGGTTTGAGGCCCGCAAGGCAACCGTGGAAAAACTCCGCGAGCAGGGAGACCTCATCGACGAGGAGGACCATGCCAACAATGTGGGCTTTTCGGAACGGGCGGATGTGCCGATTGAGCCCCGCCTGTCCGAGCAGTGGTTCCTGCGCTACCCCCGGGTGGAAGAGGCCAAACGGGCAGTATCGGAAGGAATGATCCGCTACTTCCCTGAGCGCTGGACCAAGACCTATCTGCACTGGCTGGAAAACATCCAGGACTGGTGCATCAGCCGGCAGCTCTGGTGGGGCCACCGGATCCCGGTGTGGTACCGCAAAGGCGCCCCCAGGAACGATCCCAACAACTGGCATGTTTCGGTGGACGGGCCCGAAGATCCCGAAAATTGGGAACAGGACGAGGATGTGCTCGATACCTGGGCCTCCTCCTGGCTCTGGCCGATCGCAACCATGGGATGGCCCAATCCATCCGCCATGAAGCAACAGGGCCTTGACTATTTTTATCCCACCTCCGCCCTGGTCACCGGGCCGGACATCATTTTTTTCTGGGTTGCCCGGATGATCATGGCAGGCCTCGAATTCAAGGGAGATCCGGTGGACCCCAAGACCACGCTTAGCGATGAGCAAATCCGCCAGCGTATCCCGTTCCGTGATGTGTATTTTACCGGGATTATCCGGGATGCCAAGGGGCGGAAGATGTCGAAATCGCTGGGTAATTCCCCGGACCCGTTGGACTTGATTGAAAAGTACGGGGCGGATGGTCTGCGCCACGGCATCATGAGCATTGCCCCCAAGGGGCAGGACATCCGGTTTTCCGAGGAACGGATCGAACAGGGAAGAAACTTTTGCAATAAATTATGGAATGTTTCGCGCTTCCGCCAGATGGCCGATGAGCAAACCCGCGAATCCAGCCTGGAGGAAATAATCGGCCGGATGGATCCCGCCCATCTCAACCAGGATGACCACGCCATCCTGCTCCGCCTTATCCAGACCCTGGATGAAGTGGAACGGCTGTACGAACAGTACGAATTTAATTCTGCCCTGCATTCGATCTACCGTTTTTTCTGGAATGATCTGTGCGACTGGTATGTGGAAAACTCCAAACCGCGCATGCGCGGGGGAGAAGGTAAGGAGACCTGCCTGGCCGTGCAGGACCTTTGCCTGAGGCAGGTTCTTTTGCTCCTCCACCCCGTCACCCCTTTTATCACCGAGGAACTCTGGCATGTGCTCGGATTTTCCGGAGGGCAGTCCATCCAATGGGCCAACCCCGGAACGGGTCAGGAACTGGGCGGACTGCTCAGCCAATCCGGGATAAAACCGGACCCGGTAGCCCTGGACGAAATGCTGGCCATCCGCGAACTGGTCACTTCCATGCGTGCCCTCAAGGCCGACCGCAACCTGGCAAACAATAACCGGGTGGAGTTTTCCTACCTGGCAGAAGATGGAAAATCGGATGTCCTATCCAAGCACTTGGGCTCGGTGCTAAGCTCCGTCGGTGCGGCCGCCCTCAACCGGGTAGCCCAGGCTCCCGCCGGCATGCCTGCCCTGGTGACCGCATTTGGATCGATCTACCTGGACCTGGCCAGTGGGGTGGATGTGGGGGCGGAAAAAATCAGGCTCAGCAAGGAACTGGAAGCCCTGAACAAAATAATTTCATCGATCGAAAATAAGCTGGGAAATACAGCCTTTACCGGAAAAGCCCCGCCCCAGGTGGTGGAAGGTGCCAGGCGCCAACTGGCAGACAACCTGGCCAAGAAGCAGGAGACCGAGGACGCTCTGCGGTCTCTCTCCTGAGTACCTAGAAGGCTCTGCGGACCGGACCGTCAAAACGTCTACGCTGCCTGACGGGAAGCTCGGGCAAGGGAGGTAATTCCCCCGCCTGGGCCCGTCCACCCGCTACTTTTTTCGCGACCGTTTGTAATTCCGTCCACCTTTCGATACCGAGGTCCGGCCCATGAACAATTAAATCGAGCAGGCTTTTCCATTCGACCATCAGGCGCTCGACATCACCGGTGCCCAGATCTTCCGAGTCTTCCTTGCTTAAGTCCTGCAAGAGGGTGCGTTCGCGGATAAAATCGACCCCTCCTTCCCCATATTCCATGGGGACCCCGGCACGCAAATATCCCGGACAGTCCCGAAACCCAAACGCTTGCCGGCAAAGAGCGGACAGCCGGGATTCCGACCTCGCCCAGGAGCGGAAACGGTGGCCGGCCCGCAGGTTGGCCAGGTCGTAGACCAGTTCTTCCACCGCATAGGTTTCATCCTCCAGGGCCACTGCCACAGCGAGGCCTTCCCCCCGGGAAAACTGGCTGAAGATACGCCCACGGTTGGTGGGGCGGGCATCCTCATCAACCAGGCCGAGGATATACCAGGCTTCCACCGGACTGGCCGAGGCAAGGTCCTCGGAGCGTCCATTCCCGCCCTCCTGAAAAGGGGATTCAAAGGAACGGGAAATTTTCCTCAACTGGGGGTTGAGCAAAAACCGGCCACGGGAATCTTTCCAGCCCAGGGCCCGGGCATTATCATAGCTCAACCGGGCATTGAGTACTTTTCCACGGTCCACAAATTCCACCAACTCTCCGCCCTGGGAAATAGCCGGGAAAAAAGCACGAAATTGATCCTCCAGGCCCAGCCGGTTCCAGGTCTTGCGGGAATATTTTTTCTTTCCCCGCGGACGTTCCACCAGCACTGCCTGGCGTAAAAGTTTGCGGAAAGATTTAATCAGCGTGACTTTTTCCCCGATGGATTCCTCGACATATACAGCCAAGGGTATTTCCTTCCCGTAAGTCGGGGATTTGCGGCTTCCAAAACGGCATGGATTGCCGATGGTTATTTTGCTGAGGGTGTGGGGTAATGAAAGGGCAGCAATCCATTCGCCATCGTGCAGTACCCATGCCCGGCTGAGGCACTCCTTGGTCTGCCCGCTCCTTCTTTCCCAAAGTCCAGAACTGTTGAGCATTTCGATCACCTCATTGCGGGAACCATCCGCGTTGGTGTTGGCAGATTCATTGCTTTGAGCCAGCGAACTTAAATTGCCAAGAGCCTCGCGAAAGCCCAGCCTTACATGCTCCTCGGAGAACAAGCGGTCAGCAAGCTGGCGGGCGGCTTCTATGTGGTCCTCCCCCCCTTCGACCGCTCCCTGCATGGTGACAAGAAGGGCGGGCCAGTCGAGAGTGGAGGAGCGGTGAAGGCGCAAAGGACGGGCATCGGACAACCGGGCCTGCTTGGATGAAACCACCACATACCCACGGGTATCTTTGCCCCGTCTGCCCGCCCGCCCAAACATTTGCAGGAGTTCGTCTGGCCGGACCTGTAACAATTGATCATCTATGCGGTACTCCCGGTCAGTTACCAAGACCGAACGCATCGAAAAATTAACCCCCGCCCCCAGCCCGGTCGTGGCCACCACCACCTGCAACTGCCCGGCCTTGGCCAGGGGCTCAACCACCCCTGCCCGTTTCATATAATCAAGCCCGCTGTGATGATACGCCACCCGGCGGCGCAGGAGGGAGGAGAGTTCCTTGCCGGCGATCTGGCGCTGCTCAGAGGTAAGCTCGAGCATTTCCGGTTCCGGAAGTTCATGGGCCAGCTGCCTGGCCAGTTCCTCCGCCGCCTTGCGCCGGGGGGCAAAAATAAGCAACGGGCCAAGACCGGAACGTAAAGCCCCTTCGACCAGCCTGGGCCAGTGCCCGCGGACTTTTTCCCCCATCGCAGAGTGCTTGAGCAATGCCTCCCCCATCACCTCCTCCAGGGGGACGGGGCGGCGAAGTTCCTCGATTACCGCAACCTGGCGCCCGTGCCCGACCAGCCATTCCGCAACCTCGTGCGGATTGGCCACACTTCCGCTCATTAAGAGCAGGGCCGTTTCCGGCCTGGCCCTGGCCAGGGTGACCTCGTAACCGGGACCGCGCTGGGAATCTCCCAGCAATTGATATTCATCCACCACAAAAAGATCGGGCGGGTGCGGACCAGCCATTGAACCACGCTGGGTTTCCAGGGTTGCCACCACCACCTGGGCATCCGGACGGTGCCGGACATCACCGGTCACCAGGCCAACTTCCCAGCCCCGTTCGCTCCATTCCCTGAACTTGTCATTGGCCAGGGCACGGGTGGGAACGGTGTAAACTGCACGCCCCTTAAAACCACCCTCCATCCATTGCTCAAAAACAAAGGTTTTGCCCGCCCCGGTGGGAGCGTGAAGCACAACATCCTTCCCCCCCCTAAGTTCGTTAAGTGCCTGACGTTGCCAGGAGTCGGGAAGAAAGATACGCCCGCCAAACTCGTCGATATTCGTTTGCATTGTTTCCGCTGACCGCTTGCATGGAAGGAAGTACCTTATCCTCCACCAACCATGCAACCGAATACGAACCCTGCGGAAAAAAACTTTTTTTGCCTTTTATGATCCGGATGATTGCAGCTTGTGCCCGTGACCGGGTGATGGGGGCTGGGGGTACCCTGCCCTGGAAAATTAAAAAAGACTGGGACTATTTCCTGGAAACCACCCGGGATGGTGCCTTGGTAATGGGCAGAAGATGTTACGAGGATTTTACCGGGTATGCCGGAACCCGCCCGCTGGTGGTGCTCAGCCGGGATCCGCAAACAACCTTCCGCCATGCCCAAAAGGCATCCAGTTTGAGGGATGGTTTGAATGTGGCCGAGAAAATGGCGGAAAATATCTGGATATGTGGGGGGGCGGAAATCTACCAGGAGGCAATGCCCATCGCCCGGGAACTGTACCTTACCCAGATTGATGCCCACTATGAGGGGGATGTACGGTTTCCCCCCTGGGAACCATATTTTACCCGCGAAATAAGCAGGCAAGAAACCATTGCCGACGGACATAAGATAAGCTTTTTGATTCTGGGAAAATAACAAGTTTGCCAATTGGCATGTCCCAAAGCTTGCTTCCGAGATCCAGAACGATTATTCCTTTGGTTTGGAAAGACAGATTACTATGCGATTTTTAAGCTATGATGATTTGGAAGAACTCCAAATGGAGGTGGGAACCCCCTGCTTTGTTTATGACGAGGCAACCCTGCGGGCAAATGCCCGGGCCGTTTTAGACTTCCCCCATGCCTTTGGGCTCTTCCCCCGTTATGCCATGAAAGCAGCTCCCACTGCTGCGGTCCTGCGCATCTTCAACGAGGAGGGACTGGGCATCGACGCGAGCTCGGTGCCGGAGGTGGAGCGGGCTATCCGGGCGGGTTTTGGTACGGAATCAATATCCCTAAGCACCCAGGAGCTGGCAGATGACTTTATCTACTGGGCACAGGACGGTATCCGCATCAACCTTTGCTCCCTCAATCAGATTCATAAATTCGGGAAATGGGGAAAGTCCAGGCGGGTGGGTCTGCGTTTTAACCCAGGCAAAGGATCGGGCGGAAACAACCGTACCAATGTGGGCGGACCGGCGAGCAGTTTTGGAATCTGGAAAGATGATCTGGAGCATGCCATCTCCCTTTGCCAGGAGTATAAACTGGTAGTCGAGCGTATCCATACCCATATCGGATCCGGGGCCGATCCTGAAGTCTGGAAAACCGTGGCATCCATGACCCTGAATTTGGCCCGCTCTTTCCCCTCGGTGGAAACCATCAACCTGGGAGGTGGGTACAAGGTTGCCCGGATGCCCGATGAAAAAGCCACTGATCTCCAGGAGGTAGGTGCCCCGGTCAAGGAGTTATTCAAACAATTTGCGGAAGAAACGGGCAGAAAACTGAAACTTGAAATTGAGCCCGGCACCTTCCTGCTCGCCCATGCCTGCAGCCTGGTAACCCGGGTGCAGGATATAAACTCAACCGGAAAGGAGGGCTACCGCTTTCTCAAGCTCGATTCCGGGATGACCGAAATCCTGCGGCCCAGCCTTTACGGTGCCCAGCACCCCATCCACCTGGTATGTGAACCGGGCCAGCAAAAATTCAGGGAATTAATCGACCAGGTGGTGGTGGGACATTGCTGCGAGTCCGGGGATCTGCTGACCCCCGCACCCGGCGATCCCGAGGCACTGGCCACGCGAAACCTGCCCCGCGGAGAAATTGGCGACTTTTGTGTGATTGAAAGCGCCGGGGCATACTGCTCTTCCATGGCGGCCAAAAACTACAATTCCTTCCCCGAAGCAGCGGAGGTTTTGCGCAAAGAGGATGGCCGGCTTGCCCTGATCCGAAAGCGCCAGACATTTGACCAAATTATTGAGAACGAAGTAGTTCCGTGAAAACTTCGGGCCTCGGTCGATTCACACTCGGTCAACCGCTCCCTGCACGCACGCATGCGGTGTGTGTCAGCCTGCCCAGGATGGCCGATGTGATTGGATACGAGGAGAAAGACCCCGACACCCTGGCTGCCATGCCCACGGGATACCCGAGATTTGTCAGGCATGAAATGATCAACCGGATGATTGGGCATATTAATCAGTCTGCAAACCGGGAGACCCACGGATACCTATTTGCCCGGGAACAGGATTGCCAAGAAGTCATCCACCGGTACCGGCTGAGCGATTTCGAAAAGATCGTGTCCGGTGAATGGACCCTTCTGCAAATGCCCATCGCAAGGTCTGAAAACTCCCTGGTCTCGGCATATTTCCAGCATACCGGCTGTGGGATTTCCTCCCGTCTGGCAGAGGATTATCTATGGGAACACGGGTTGCTCGAAGGCCGTGAGGTCTCCCCGGAAGTCAGCCACCCGGATATCCTGATCCGGGAAACCATCTCGCGGGCTCACGGGCCGGAGGTAAGTCCGGATGATCTCCTGCTTGCCTCTTCCGGGGCCAATGCATTTCACGCCTTGTTCAAAGCCGCAAGCAAACAGGCAAAGGCGAAGAACAAGACCGTTTGGATACGCTGGGGCTGGCTCTACCTCGACACCATCGAGGTGATGAATTTGTACGGCAAGGAAAGCGGAGAGGTTATCGAAGTAAACCAGGTGGGGGACACCGCCCAACTGGCCTCCCTCTTCCAACAATATGGCGATCAAATAGCCGGGGTAGTCACAGAATTCCCCACCAATCCCCTGCTCCAGGCAGGAGACCTGGAACTTGTCCGTTCCCTCTGTGACCAGGCAGACGCCCTGCTGATTATCGATCCGACCATGGTTTCTCCGAAAAATGCCAAAATTACTCCTCTGGCCGATGTGGTGGTAAACAGCCTGACCAAATATGCAGGCTGGGAGGGAGATGTGATGATGGGCAGCCTGGCGTTCCCCCAGTCTTCCAGGGCCGGAGGCGAACTTGTTCAGGCGGTTCAAGAATTGATTTGCCCACCTTACCGGCGCGACCTCGCACGCTTGGCCGAACAGATCCCCTTTTATGAACATTTTATTGAATCCGCCAATGCCAACACCCTGGCGGTTGCGGAGTTTCTCCAGAAACATCCAAAAATCAAAAAAGTCCACTGGGCATACCAGGATGGATTCCGGAAAAACTATGAAAAATTTGCCGGACCGGGAAGGCCGGGGTGCAACCTAAGTTTTGAAGTGAAGGATGGGTTGGAAGAATTTTACGACCGTTTACAAATGCTCAAGAGCCCAAGCTTTGGGACGGAGTTTTCCAATTGTTGTCCCTACGTGTACCTGGCACATTATCCCCTGATTACATCTGCAGAGGGCCGCACCATACTTGATGAGGCTGGACTTTCTCCCGGGTTGCTCAGGCTTTCGGTTGGTCTGGAACCGGTGGAGGAAATCATCGAAACCCTCGGTTCCGCCCTGCAATAAAAAAGCTCCCCGCAAAAACACGGGGAGCTTGGTTTTAAAAATTTACCAGGTTTGAGAAAACTTATTCAAAAGTGAACGGATCCAGAACCTTGCGCACCCTTCTCTTGGATAAGCGCACATAGGCAGGAACGCCATTTTCGAAAGGTACTTCCACTTCTCCCATGATCAGGGGCTGGGCATATTTGATAAACTTGGCGGTCATGCTCACCCCGTCTTCGGAGATCCAGTCCTCAGGAATTTCCTTCACCCCATTGGCAATCTCAGAAAGAGGAGCCAGTCCGGTTTCGCAGGAGTAAGCTTCGCCCTCTCCGCGCACCAGGATGACCATTTTGTCGGTCTCGCCCGCCATCGCTGCTTTGACCGCTGCCTGACCGGCCATGAAGGCTTCGTCGTTATCGGTCTGGGAGGAGCAATGAGCGGCTGCCCGTTGGCCAATTCCCAGCTTGCAGGAACGTGCCTTGACTGCGAGGTTCTGCTCAACAAAGTTGGCCAGGTAGTCACCCACTCCGCCGAGTTGCTGGTGCCCAAAGGCATCCTGCCCGGAAGCGGAATTGGCGACGTAATTGCCATCCTTATCCACCAGTCCTTCGCCCACAATGACCATGCAGTAACGGTTCTTTTTCAGAACATTTTGCACATCATCAATGAATTTTTCCTGGGAGAAGGGCAATTCGGGAAGGTAAATCAGGTGGGGAGCATCGTTGGGATTTTCCTTGCTCTTGGCCAGGGTGGTGCCGGCTGCAATCCATCCGGCATTTCTGCCCATTACTTCGATGATGGATACCAGATCGTGCTGACCCATGGCTTCGTGGTCCAAGGCGGACTCTTTGACCACGGTGCACAAATATTTAACCACACTCCCGTAACCGGGGCAGTGGTCGGTGGTTACCAAATCGTTATCAATTGTTTTGGGCACCCCGATAACCCGCAGGGCATATCCCTTGCTCTGTGCGAGCTTGGAAATTTTATCGGCAGTGTCCTGCGAATCGTTGCCCCCACAGTAAAAGAAAAAGCGGATATTGTGGGCTTCAAAAACCTCGAGGATGCGCTCGTATTCCTGGTCGCTCTTAAGTTTGAACCTGCAGGTTCCCAGAGCGGAGGCCGGGGTGTAGCGTAATCCACGGATGTTTTGCTGGGATTCTTCGGCAAGATCGATCAGGTCTTCCTTGAGAATGCCCAGTACCCCGTTCATTCCCCCGTAAATTTCTTCAATACATTCCTGATTGAGCGCTTCCGAGATTACCCCGGCTACACTGGCGTTAATGACGGCAGTAGGCCCGCCCGATTGAGCGACCAAGCAATTTCCAATTAGTTCTTCAGCCATGACTTATAAAAATGAAAGTAAGCTAAAAGAAATGCCCCCGCCCCCCCCCGTTGGCAATCGCAAAATCTTTTGGGAGGTGGTCTAATTTAACCGGAGATAATCAGATTATAATATAGCCGGTGGAGTGTAGTCCCTGGCTTCGGGGTACTTATCGCCCCATCTTTTCGCCCGCTTAACAAAATGATCAACCTGTTGCTTGGCTGCCCCGATCCTTCCTTCCCCATCGGCCAGAATTTTTTGCAGGTCCTTTTTCTTCATCCCGACCCGGGCATCTTTGGACAACCGTTCAACCAGGTTATTTTCCCTGATTTTTCCTTCCCGCAGATCGCGAACCGTAGCCACCGCGTGTTCCTTGATCGCAGCATGAGCATCTTCGCGCCCGGCCCCAGCTTTGACTGCTTCCATCATAATGGTGGTGGTAAGAAGGAAGGGAAGGTAGCGGTCTTTTTCCGCCTCGATCACTGCGGGGAAAACTTCCATCTGTCCAAGTACGGTCAGGAAGGTGTCAAACAGCCCGTCCAGGGCAAAAAATGCATCCGGCAGGGCCACCCGGCGGACGACTGAGCAGGACACATCCCCCTCATTCCACTGGTCTCCAGCCAGGTTGGAAACCATCACCAGATATCCATTGAGGATGGAATGAAACCCGTTGATACGTTCACAACTCCGGCTGTTCATCTTGTGAGGCATGGCAGAGGATCCGGTCTGCCCCTTGGCAAACCCTTCCCCGAGGAGTTCATGCCCGGCCATGATCCGCAGGGTGGTGGCAAAATTTGCGGGTGCCGCAGCCAACCGTACCAGTAGGGAAATGACTTCAAAGTCGAGGCTGCGTGGATATACCTGGCCCACATTTTCCCAGCTGGAAGTGGCCGCGAGATAATCCATCACCCGGCGGTCCAGCTCGGCCGCTTTTTCCTCACTCCCCAGCAGGGTGACCTGATCCAGGCGGGTACCCACGGCTCCTTTGAGACCACGGTATGGATAGGTGGCACAGAGGCGGGACAAATCCTCAACGGTTTTGGAAAGCTCTTCGCCCCAGTTTGCAAAGCGTTTCCCCAGGGTGGTCAGCTGGGCGGGCACATTGTGGGAACGGGCCGTCAGGCAGAGTTCGCTGTATTGCTCCGCTTTTTTGGCCAGGGCAAGAATGGAGGCAATCGCTTTGTCTAAAATAATACTGAGGCTGCGATGAATTTGTAACTGCTCGACATTTTCGGTCAGGTCACGGCTGGTCATCCCCTTGTGGGCATGCTGGTGGCCCGAAAGTTGGGCAAATTCCTCCAGCCTCGCCTTGACATCGTGCTTGGTGACCACCTCCCGTTTGCGGATGGCATCCAGGTCCACCCGCAACTTGGCCTTTTCCGACGCCTCAATGGCGGATTCCTCGATCTCCACCCCAAGTTCCCGCTGGGCACGCATCACTGCAATCCAGAACTCGCGTTCCAAAACCACTTTGCCAGACGCCGACCACAGATGAGTCATGACCGGGGAGGCGTATCGCTCCGCCAAAACATTTGGGACAAATTCTTTCATATAAAAACAGTAAAAATTGGTTAGAATGACTCCAACCGCTCGCAGACCGAGCGGATGATAAATTCCGGGGTCGATGCCCCTGCCGTCACCCCAACGGTGGCATAGGGCTTGAGGGCGGAGGGCTCAAGATCCTGGGCCGTTTCCACATGAAAGGTCGGGCGGTTGTGGGAGGATGCGAGCTTAGCAAGCTTGCGGGTATTGGCTGAATGTTTTCCCCCAATTACCACGATTGCCTCAGCTCCTTCCTTAACCAGTTCCACCAGGTCGGACTGCCTCTCTTTGGTCGCCCCGCAAATGGTGTCAAAAACCACGAGTCCGGAATATTTTTCGGCCAGGCGTGACGAGAGCTTGCGAAACTCGTGGGTAAACATGGTTGATTGGGAGACCATGGCAACCGGCCCCTCAAAAACTGGCAACTTTTCAAGATCCTCAAGCACCTGGACAACGTGCCCCCTGCCTGTGGCATAGCCCAGTAGACCAATGACTTCGGGGTGTTGGGGATCTCCAAAAATGACCACATCATATCCACGCTCGGCGTGGCTTTTCACCTTGCCCGCAATGATTCCCACGTCCGGGCAGGTTCCGTCCCGAAAGGGCAACCCAAGCCCTTTGAGGTAATTGCGGCGCTGGGGAGAAATACCATGGGCCCGCACCACCACCACCGATTCCTTTTCCGCAGATTCCTGAAGCTCCAGGTCCTGACTGCTTTGGTAATCCCCAACCTCCTGGACATCCTCCTTGCTCAGGGCACTCATCATTTGCTTATTGTGAATCAGCGGACCGTCGGTGTAGACACGCCTTTTGCCCCCCTGGGCTTCTTCCCGAGCAATTTGAATCGCCCGCTCCACTCCCCAGCAAAATCCCGCACTCTTGGCTCGAATGACTTTCATAAATATAACCCTACCCTATCCATAGCATCCCCATGGTTCAATATTGATTTGCATTTGAGCAAGACCCCTTCAATAAATTTCTACATGCGCACAAATTCATTGCCCTTCATTTTATTGTCTATTCCCCTTTGGACCGCCCTGTTGTTTTTACCTGCATTTGCCGAAAAGAATGATGTGCAGGATAAGGCCTACACCACGGGTGAGGCTTCCCGTGACGGGATCGGGAAATTCTACATGGGCCGGGAGATCTCCAAGGTGATGGGCCATCTGGGGGCAGGATGGCTGGAAAGGCCGGAACGCGTACAGCAGGAAAGGACAGATTTGCTAATCGAAAATCTCGCCTTCCGACCCACTGATCATGTGGTCGATTTGGGAGCAGGTTCGGGATACTTCACTTTCCGGATCGCACCCCTGGTGCCGGAAGGGAAAGTGTATGCAGTGGATATTTCCCCTCAGATGCTCACCATTATCCGGGCCAAAATGAAAAAGGAAAATGCCAAAAATGTCGAACCAGTCCTCAGCACGGTCACCGAAATGAAACTGGAGGAAAATTCCGCTGACTGTGTTTTGATTGTCGATGCGTATCATGAATTTTCCCACCCCCTGGAAATGGGGAAATCCATCCACAATACCCTCAAGCCCGGGGGCAAACTTGTGTTGATCGAATACCGGCTGGAAGACCCGGGCATCCCCATTAAAAAGCTTCACAAAATGTCCCAGGCTCAGGCAATCAAGGAGATTAGTGCTATTGGACTGCAATGGGTCGAGACTGCGGAGTTTTTGCCACAACAACACTTCATGGTATTTCGTAAGCCCTGAAAAGCCCTTCCATACCCCATAACCAAAAAGTAAACCACCCGTCTGATGAAATTCCCTTTTTTACCTACCGTTCTTGCATTTTTATCTCCCCTGATCCTTGCCGCCAATGTGGTGGAGGTGGCAGGTTACCGCTTTATTGCCCCGGACGGATGGAAGCAAAGCGAGCCTAGTTCATCGATGCGCAAGGCACAGTTTGAACTGTCCACCGAGGATGGAAAAACTGCGGAACTGGTATTTTTTTACTTTGGTCCAAGCGGAGGAGGCGGGGTACGGGCAAATGTGGACCGTTGGTTGAAACAGTTTGAGGATTTGCAGGATCAGGATGTGAAGGAAGAAATCGTCCAGGAAGTCAAAGTGACTTACGCCCGGGCAACCGGCACATTCCTGAGCGGATCCCCCTTCGGCCCGAAAACCCCCAAGCCCGGATACTCCCTGCTCGGTGCGATTGTCGAAGGAAGGCAAGGTTCAGTCTTTTTGAAAATGGTCGGGCAAACCCAAGCGGTTCATGCCTTTGAAAAGCCAGTCATAGAAATGATTGAAAAATCCTTAACCAAATAAATTTCTCCGCCTTTCAGGGAGTAAAGTGATTTTTCAGGCCGAGCAGAACGGCACTGGCATATTCCTTAATCAGGCACTCGTCACCGCCCCTTTTGCCCTGTAACCAGTTTTGTATTCTCGGGTATACCGCCAGAGAATTCGCCACATACGGCTCCAGAAAAACAACCGGACAGCGGTATTTGCGGTTGGCCAACAGGTTACGTGCCCAGACTCCCGGAACCTCTCCAATCTTCAGGGCATTGGGACCTTTGTATGAAAATGCCACAAGCCCAGCGTTTTTAGAAAAAGAACGGGCAAGGGACTCCGCCAGTCCCTGTTCGGAAATGTGCCAGCGATTAACCATTCGCCAAATGAGCTCAACCCTTTGGTCATCATAGGCGAGTTCTCCACCCAAGTAGCAGCCATTGACCAAAACATGATGGTCATTGCGTTCCACCAATTCTTTTTGCACAGGATTCGCCCAGGGAGCCGCATTCAAATGTATACAAATAACCAAATCAGGCTTAATCGATTGATTGATTAATTCGGCCCGTGCTCGGATTTCATCCACCCGGTAAAAAAGCAGTTCCTCCCGGTCTTTAATCAATAATTCCCGCTCCTGGCTATTGTTATCTTCGGTGCCCGCTACTTCCTCTGCCCATTGCTTAGCAATCTCACGGAAATCTTTGTGGCGCTGCTGGGTGACTGGTTCACTGAATTTGCGGACGAGTACGGCAGTAGCACCCAAAGCCTCTATTCTAGGTGCTAGATTTTGGGCAACAGCGAGGGAAAGATCCCCTTCTTTGACGGGCGGATCTCCGTTCAAAGAAAAATGCCTCCTTTCCATTTTTGACCACGCCCCGCCAATATGCCCGGGATCCAGAGCGATGATCATGCCCTCCGGGTCTGGTGAACTATTGCCAGGCGGGACTGACATTAAAGAGTCATTGTTATCCTTGGAAAAGTAGAGGTCATACCAGTCATCCTTTCCAGAAACTTTTCGTATCCTGACCCTATCCTGATCGATGGTTATCCAAGCAGACCACCACTCCGGTCGCGGACAATACACAGTGTCTAAAAAGTGAATGAATTCGCTTCGGGACATGGTCTTTTGAAAAATATCAAGCGCCGACCATTGCGGAACCTGTCCCAAGGAAGTTGTTTTGGCATTTAAACCAAATGATAAAATCACTACCGAAACTAAATAGAGAATATACCTGACCACAGCCCCTACCATGAATCGGGTTAAACCCGAGGAAAAGGAAATTCTCAGCCTCATTGAGATGGGCATTAACCAGAACATTGTAAAATGAGTAACGCCGTCTGGTTAGCTTAAATTCAACGCTAAGAAATTAGAACCGGCTGAGAATATACTTACTTCACTATCTCAATCGATAAATATTACCCAAAGTCTGGGTTTTGGTGTGTAAATATTACCAAAAGACAAGGCAAACCGCGGGTAATTAATTTTCATAAAATTACACTAACCCCTAAATATCAGTTACTTAAAATCTATCCTGAATATGGCATAGAAAATGAAAATGGGTCTACAATCATTCATTACTAACCAAATACAAATATGAAAAAAACAACACTCACAATCATTCTAACCAGTATTCTGGCGTTCAGCGTTAGTTTTGGACAAGAACGTCCAAGCCTAGGCAAGCTAATCCTTGCGAAAGCCGTGAAAGAAAAAGTAAGTTCAGGAGATATCGTAAGAAAAGATAGACCAGAACTTTCAGATGAAGCTCAAGAACAGGTAAACGAACTCAAAGGAAAGAAGGAAGCTCTGCATAGTAAACTCAAGGAAAACATTGCCAATCTTGGAGAAGATGCGACCAGAGAAGAAATCAAAGAAGCAACCCAAGCCTTCAAGCAGGAAAA
>CALKMX010000021.1 GCA_938091675.1 uncultured Opitutales bacterium | reverse complement strand
AAGCTGATCGCTTTGCTGTTGGTATTTTCCTGATTTCTGAACCTCCTTTAAAAACTCCGCTTCTTTGGCCAGAAAATCACTCCATTTCTTTTTGGATACGGGATCCTTGGCAACGGTAAGATAGTCGCCATAAACATATTGGTTTTTGTCCATGGAGTGTTCCGCGGTGTTGTTGAAAAAGGCGAGAAATTCAAAATATTCCTGATGGGTGATAGGATCATACTTATGGGTATGGCAACGGGCACAGGTCAGGGACAAACCAAGCAGGGCAGTGCCGGTGGTTTCCACCCGGTCAAAATTATTCTTTGCCTGAAATTCGGTGGCGATGGCACCACCCTCCCCCGTGGTCGGGTTCATCCGCACATATCCGGTGGCGATTTTCTGGTCTTCGGATGGATTGGGCAGTAAATCCCCCGCTAATTGCCAGCGGATAAATTCATCAAAAGGCTGGTTGTCATTAAACGCACGCACCACCCAGTCGCGATACGGGTAAATTCCCCGGCGGTTATCCAGGTGCAAGCCGTGAGTATCCCCATAGCGAACCGCATCCAACCAGTACCTGGCTACATGCTCCCCATAATCCACTTTGGCAAAGAGACGGTCGAGAAACCGCCCGTAGGCATCCGGGCGATTGTCTTGAAGGAATATATCCAATTCTTCAGGTTCGGGAGGCAAACCATTCAGGATGAGGGATGCCCGACGGGCCAGGGTTGCACGGTCTGCCTCCTGGGCAAAGTCGTAACCCTGTTTTTTTAGATCTTTGGCAATGAAATGATCCACCGGATTGTTCCCTGGCACCACTCCACCCTTGGTGGGTGGAACAAAGGACCAATGCTCGGCATATTCCGCACCGGACAATACCCATTGGCGAATAATATCCTTTTCTTTCTTGGTCAGGGTCTTGCCAAAGTCCTCCGGAGGCATGGGGTCCTCCTCATCCACAATCCGGTAAAGCAGTTCACTCTCCTCCAGATCATCCGGGTCGATCGCATGATAATCCCCCAGATCTTTCTTGGCCAGTTCCTCTAAGTCGAGCCGCACGAGATCTTTCTTTTTGGTATCCGGGCCATGGCAGGCGTAGCATTTGTCCGACAAAATGGGCAACACCTCACGGGCAAAATCAATCTCCGCTTTCTCTTCACCAAATAAAAGAAATGTCGGCAAAAAAACGGAAAGTAAAATTCCTGAGTTTTTAAACATGTGATTCATCCTATGCATATACTCCCGCTAGGCTAGTAAATTGACCCCTATTTTTAATTTTCCTGTAGGAGGAAAGTGTCCAAACATGAAAAATTTTTGAATAAAAAAACAACGGTTTCCTGCTCGGGTAAAAGATGCTCACCATGCGGGAACTCGCGTCCCAAGGATGCACAAATTTCAATCAAATATTGAATCAAACAACTCATGCAAAAGCCTGAAAATAAGGTAATCAATTACATAAATTATTTTTTATCAATTTATTAGGTATATTATTCCCTCGTCTTAAATCACTATATTGATTACTTTTGATTATATCATCAATAATATGTTGTGATAAACCAAAGGACTAAAATCAAAGAAAAATATAAATTAAAGAAAACCCCCGAAAAGGGAGAAGGCATTTTTGCCACCGAGGAAATTCAAGAAAATGAGTTAGTCATGCTTGGCGTAATCGAAAAATCAGTTAATCAAAACCATTCCCACGCTTCCCAAGTTGGAGAATTCAAACATGTCTTACACGCCGGACAAATCAGTAAGGTAAACCATTCCTGTGATCCAAACTGCGGCATACGAGTTAACGATACCGGGGCACATGATTTTGTTGCCCGAAGAACCATCGATACCGATGAAGAAATCACCTTCGATTATGCAATGAGAAATTATAGCATAGATTTTTTCCCGACTGATTGCACATGCGGGGCAAGTGAATGCCGAGGAAGCATCACTGGTTGGAAAAGTTTGTCTGAGGAAATTAAGGAATCCTATTCAACTTTCGTAGCACCCTATTTGCTCGAAATGGATAGCCGGGTAACCACCCGCGTTCTTTCCCTTCAAAATGATTGAATTTAATTTCGAAAAGATCCATTCGGATTTATAAAAAAAAAGACCGGCGTTTTGCCCAAACGCCGGTCTGTTTTGTGTTTCGAGTCAATTTTGGAAGTGAACTTCCGCAGACTCAATTGCCCTATGTAATCGAATATCTCACAAACCAAAGATTTACGCGAGATATATTGTGCAACAATTAAGTAACAAACAATAATTTATATAGACCCTATTAGATTATCGAATGAGTTCTTAAAAGTCGGACTAATATGTGCCAAGTTTCACTTCTCTCTATCCCAACAAGCTCGTTAAAGGGTTTGCTGGTGAGTAGTAAAGGATCGAAAAAGGGGCTCCCACAGGTGAATAATTTTAGACGGGCAAACAGACTAAAGTCCAATCAGGGAATATTTCTGGTTTAAGCACCCACCTGGGCCATCCTGATCATCACATAAACAAAAAAGCCAACCCAACCCCCACTTAAGATACATGCCACGATCGCAAGGACTTTGTTCGCGGATATTCCGTTCCCTCTACTGCTCCAAATAAAGATACAACTACTCAGAAAACAGACAAAGCAGCAAAGCAACTGAATCAAATGATAAGGGCTCTGTGGCTTCCCCTGGCTTTCCAGATATAAAATCGGGAGAATACAAGCCAAGGCGGCGATTCCCGTGGCTATAAAAGTATAAAGTAAAAATGAGTTTCTCATTCAGTTGCTCTAATCATCGTACGAAAGCAGCTAAACATCCAATCATAAAATTCCTGACTGTTGTAAACTTGCTGGCGCACATTGTGCCCACCCTCGGGATATATTTTTATCATGGCTTGCTTACCACCCGCCTTCCGGATTTCCGCAATCATTTGTTCGGAACGGTCCGCCGGCACCACCCGGTCTTTCCCCCCGGCAAAGGCATAGACGGGTACTTGGGCCAGATTCTCGGCCCATTTTTCAAGATCTGGGGTAACATCCTTAGGTCCGCCCGGGCCGATTCCACCCACCACTGGTGCAATCGCCGCAAATCGCTGCGGGCTATGCCCTCCCCATGCCCAGCAACCATATCCGCCCATACTGTTTCCCGTCAGGTAGACCCGTTTGGGATCAATGGATAACTTCTCCATTATATCATCGAGGAGTAGGTTTAAATCGGCTGGTTCCCAGGAAGATTTCTTTCCGCTCTTTGTTTTTTGGAAACATTGAGGAACGACGATGTAGCACGGCTCCTTGCCAAACTTCTTAATCCCGGCAAGCAAGGCTTTTGCCTGCCCGCCTATCCTTTCCAGCGGGGCAAACCCACCACCGGATCCATGTAAATAGATCAGTAAAGGAGTATTGGGTTTTGTCTTTTCTACGGCAGGAAAAACCAGGTAGTTGGGATTGAGGGAGATAAGTTCATCTTTTCCTAAAGATATCGTAAGGACTTCAGGTTTTTGAGGTTGTGCCCCAAGGAACCCAGCAAGAATACAAAAAAATGACGGGACAAGACAAAATCTCATCTTGTTTTATTTGACCGCATCCCGACGGTCCACAAATTCATCGAATACTTTTTGCTCGTGGTTGATCGCTCGGTAGGTGCGGACATCTTTATCGATCACCACCTCGATCACATGGCGGGTGGGTGAGGCCTTGGCCACATACCATCGGTCCTTTTCTGGAAACGAACGGGTTTCCACACCCCAGGCACCATCCCCGATATAGAGAATGCCGGATGGATCCACTTTTCCGTCCCTGATCAGGTTGGAGCGTTTGTAAATGTGGTGATCATTCTCAAAGGCAGCATCCAGCCCGTACTTGTCGAATAAAGGAGTCCAATGCTTTCTCATGCTTTGGCTGACCGAATGGTTTAATCCTCCTTTGACGATCCCATAAGCGGGAAAGTGATAGAGGGCAACGAGATGTTTGTTATTCTGCCTCTGTTTCAATGCACCCTCCAAAAATTCGGTCTGTGATTCCACCGACTGGGTGTGATTGGAATTGAGAACAACCACCGATAAATCCTCGAATAAATCAATCGCATAGGTGGCGGAGTTTTCCTCCGGGAACGGGAACAAGTTGAAAAACAGGGGAGCTTCCTTGGGGGTTTGCCCGTATCCTCCGATCACCTCATGGTTACCAATTGCCACGACAAAGGGAATGGATAACCCATTTGCAGTTCTCGCATGGTCCGCATACTCCTCGATCCAGTCGAGCCAGCGCTTCCAGTCCTGCCCATTGGCATAGGCAAGATCCCCCCCCAGTAAGGCGAAGTCGGGAGAACGGGAAGCCATCGCCTTGACCCCAGCAGCATGATACTTGGGCTTGTGCATCATATCTCCCCCGGTGACAAAGGATATACGGTCGGGTCGTTTTGCGGGTAAGGTGCGGGCCTTAAATTCTTTTTTCCCCAGCTTCACCCAGTAAACCGTATCCGGACTAAGTCCGGTCAGTTGTACCCGGCAGGCTTCCACCTCCGCATCCTTAAGGGAGGGTAAGGAAAAGCGGGCATTTTTTACATCCGATGCAATTCCCCAAAAGGAGATGGCTTTTTCATAAAAGGACTGGCGATAAATCTCGGCGGTACGCTCAATCTTCTCCCCCTCCTTGCCCCAGACAAAACGGGTGGGCTCGTCCTCCTCCACCAACCAGATGACGTTGAGGGTGCTCGACGGTGAATCCGTCCAGGTGAAAAGAGCCTCCTCAATTCCACGCTTCGCCTGAGCAAACGGAATGGTGAAAAAAGTGCATAGAAATAGAATTAAGAAGGGTTTCATCTTGATTGCTGCTTATTGAGGATTTCCATTTACCGCAAAGGCGGAAAAACGGCAGGCATGTCCCATGGATTGTTCATTCTTCCGGTTGGTGGTACGCAATGTGAGTAAATGTTTTCCGGGTCCAAGTTCTTTTTCCAGCATATAAATCCAGGGAATATGGAGACTGCGGCTCCACTTGGTGAATTGATCGAGAGATTTCCATGGTCCCCCATCCACCCGCCATTCGATGATGCCCACATCCGGCCCCGCCACCATGGGGAGACCGATCGCAGTACCCGAAAATTCCACGGTTAGTTCTGAACCCGGCTCGGTTGCTTCGATGTAATCCAAGCCTTTATCATGTTTACGCACACTCCCCTTGCCCGTGCCCTGCCAATTTTTCACTTTTTTCCACCCACTTTTTACCTTGGCCGAATCAATGGATTGGAAGTGGGCGAGCTCATAGGAATTTGGATCATATCTACGGCCGCCATGATGTGGAACCGTTGAGGTTGGGACTGGACCTGCCCATGCCGCATCGAACAAACGGTCAATCATATCCCCATAGGCCTTATGCCCGGCTGGCTTGGGATGGCAGCCCCCAAATTCTTTCTGGGAAATTTCCCCGCTGTCAAACCAGTTGGTCACCTGCCTCGCCTGGTCGATGGCATTAACACCATATTGCAAAGAAATACGGTCGAGGGCCGCGATCTGCCAGGGAGTGATTCCCCGGCGGTAGGACTCCACATAGGGCATATCGTAAAGGTACTGGGCAATGATATCGATATACGGGTTGTGCCGGCGTGCCTGCAGAATGATTCCTTCAACTGCTTTGGAAATATCATCCCTTGTGCGGGAGTTGTGCAGTTCATTGACTGCAGATTCGATGAAGAGCAGATCGATCTTTCCTTTGGACAAGACATCGCGGTGCAGACGGTAGGCACCATAGGTGGAATCGGTCGATCCGATGCCTGCATACACAAATTCAAAGTCAGTATCCGGAAAGCGTTTTTTCAGAGACTCCGATGCATGGAGGCGCCAGCCCGCAGACTCGGTAATGGACCCCCCGAGAAAGCCCACCCTGCCTTTTTTCTGGTGGGTAAATACATGCTGGGAATTTTTTAGCCCCGAGCGTAAGTAGACCGGGTAGGGATTGGAAAAATCACTGTATTTACGAATGAAGTGGTAGCCGACATGGGGAAACTTTACATCGAAATGGTGTCCGTTTGCCCGGTCTCCTTTTGCAATCGAAATGACATAGAAGAAGGGAAGCCCGAGTTTTTCCAAACGCTCTTTCAGAACATAAGTATTTTCCTTGGGAGGGACGATGGCATCGTCCTCGGTGATGATGTGCATAATGGGTATGCGGGCATCGACGATAGGTTGAAGATTGTCGATGGGGTTATCCTGGTAAGCGATCGCTTCCGCTTCATCCTTAAACCCATACTCCTTAAGCAATCGTTTCCATTCCCCCTGGGCTCCCTTCCCCTGCCCTTTTCCTCCCGGCCAGCTCTTAAAATCGCAAACCGGGGTATCGTTGTAGATACAGGCGACGGTATCGGGATGGTTCTTTGCCCAGCGGTAGACATAGAGCCCGCCACGGCTCACCCCTTCCAGCACCCCCTTTTTGTTAAACTCATGCTTCCCGGTGAGCAGATTATAAAACTGCTCCCAGATCTTCAGGGCATGCGGACTGCCCAATCTGGGGCCGGTGTTGATGTGTGCAATATGATAGCCGTCCCGAAGGAGCATCTCATCAATCTCAGTATGAAAAGTGGGGAAACGGGCCCGCCACACCCAGGGCTTGCCCGCAGCAGAGGTTTTGGGCTCCACCACAAAGGCGGGATTTCCATCCACCTGAAATTCGGTCTTGGTATATCCCTTCCACTTGGACTGCTTGCCCTCAAATTCACCAAAGCAAGTAAATCCGATGAAGGAAAGAATGAAAAAAACAATGCGGATAATATGCCTACATGAATGCGATGCCATGGGTTCAATCATTAGTAACTGCACCGAGTCGAGACGAGGGAAAACCCATCAATTTATTCCTTTTTTTACTAGACCTTCCGGCTAAACAAAAACGCACTTACCCAAGGATAAGTGCGTTTAAAGATTCCGGGAAAGCCCGGAAAGAATAAAAGAGAATACTACTCGATATTTGCCCCAACAACCGATGCCATTTGCATCATATTGATGGTTTCACCTTCTTTAATATTTCTAAGGTCGGTAACCTTGCCAGTTTTACTGGTGGTATTTGTATTCTTAAATATAGATAAAAGTTTGGCATCGGTAACGATGAACTTTCCTGCGTTTTCAGGCTTTCCGTTCTCGGTCTTGGTTTGCAACTTGTTAGACTTGATATAATCCCAAAGTTTTTGGGTAATTTCAGTGCGTGGAAGTTCAGTTGCTCCTAATAAAGAAGCTAAATCACTTTTGAGTTTTACGGGTTTACTAAGTCCTTTTGGTTCTGCCATCTGATTCCTTTACTGTTTGAGTTATACTAAATTCATTCGCCCAGAGTGGGTAAAAGAGATTATTTCTGTTTTTTCAGCCGATAAAGACAATCAAATTAGTACCAATGTGAACAAGTCTTACCTTCTCGAAATAAGTCCACAAGGAGTCCTGAGAGAACTTAGGGGACAAACAGGAGCTTACTGGTAAACCTGAAAGTCGTTTTCCGTCAGTTGTTTAACCTCTTTGGGGAAGGTCATATTGGACACTCCCTCCAAGATGCCATGCTTCACCAGAAACTGATCTGCCAGACTGATCGACCAATAAAAAAAGGCATTGTAGGGGTTGCGCCCATTACAGAACCCATGCTTGCCATCGTTTCCAATATACAGTTCGGAAGGAATCGACTTTGCCTTTAACGCCTGATGAAACTCTTCCATTTCAGCAAGGGGAATGGCTGTATCTGAACCACCGGCAAAAGTGATAAAGGGAGGCAGTCCCGTACGCAGATGCTTGGGTGGGGACATATCGGGAGCGGTCTTAAACCATGGACAGGTAAGAATCACCGCCTGTGGGACACAGGAAATGGAAAGGTCAAAACAATCGTCATTGGTTTGGGGGGCAATCAGGGTGGCGGTGGCGGCAGCCAACTGCCCGCCAGCTGAGTCACCCATCGCCACCACCCGGTTTGGGTCGATTTTCAACTCCTTGGCATTTGCCCGTAGATAGCGGATGGCAGATTTGGCATCTTTTACACATTCCAAGGGAACCTTCACCTGATCGCGGTGCCGCAAACGATAATCCACCGATACTGCGATCATTCCCCGCTTTGCCCAGAGATTACCATCCGGCCAGTGCCAATTGGTTTCCCCACCCGTCCAGCTCCCGCCATGAAAAATAACCATCACCGGATAGGAGACCTCAGCATCTTGGTAACCAGCCGGTAGAAAGACATCCATTTGAAAGTCTTTCCCGTCGACCGATTTGTAGGTCCACCGGGTATCCGGCTCCCGACTGGTAGGCTCAATCGCCCAGGTAAGGATGGGCAGCGTAAATAGGAACCAGAAAAGATGCCTCACGGGCAGACAGGCAAGAGATTCTACAATCTCTTTACGATCACATTGCGGAACCAGACCTGTTGGCCGTGGTACTGCAGACCAAAATGTCCTTCACGGGGAAGATCCTTCAGCGGAGTGGTAAATTTATTTTTGGACCCGTCTGGGTTTTTATTTCCTTCCGTCCAGTCATCGATGTTCACATCGACCGTGGTCTGCCCATTCACCGTTGCCTTGATCATGGGACCCTTGCAAGTGAGAGTCATGGTGTTCCATTCCCCGTCCGGTTTACCCGCTTCCACCGCAGCCCGTTTGGCGTCGTAAAGGGAACCCAGGATATGTTTGCCCGTGTAGAGGCCTGGTGATGCGATTTGGATCTCAAACCCGCCCTGCACCGGATTACGTGGATCGGTCCGAAAAAACAATCCACTATTTGCCTTGGTGGATGTCTTGTATTCCAGACGGATCTCAAAATCGCCAAACTTTCCCTTGCTCCACAGGATACCACCTGGCTTTTCGGAAGGGAACAATTCCCCGTTCTGCAATACCCATTTGTCATTGAGTTGCAGGTTTTCCGGAGCGAGCAAATGAATTTCGCTGGATGATGAAGCGGTCTCTGCAAAGAGCGATACAATCTGCATGAGGAACGCGGGAAGGATAAACAAGGCGAGGAGTTTTTTATTCATAAGGTTTTATGTTTCAATTCTATCCAATAGCGGAAATAGGCTAATTTGAGAAAGGTTTTGTTATTTCAAGACATCACTGACCGCGGCACTCATCGATGCGGGAAAGGCAACGATCAGAATACGTTTCAGGGCCACAATCGGTTCGGTCTCCCAGGGGCACCGCTGGATGATCCAGAGCAAGAGAGCCACCACCAGCAGGGAAATCGCATAGGTAAGAAAGACCCGTTGGCAAAACTGAAACCAGTGCTTGCCCAGGTAGGATCGGTAAAAATTAAAATAAACAAAAAGTCCGACAAACAGAAGTGATATCCCGCTCAGACCCAGCACATTTTTGAGGGGCAGTTCCGCACTGAGCGTCCATACTTCCTCGGTGAAGGCAACCGGCACCGCGAGGAGGGATGCACCCACGATCACCTGCATGATATCCCGCAAACGGAACTCCACCATAAAAGGCTTGAGGGCGTGGGAGATCACATTGCCCGCCTCGTCCACAATCGGAACGACCCGGTGCAGATACCCCCCGATCCGCTTGATGGTTATTTCAGCCACATTTTCTTTTTTACTCATTTTTCTGATTCCACTGCTTCCCGGACTGCCACTGGGCGGTCGGTAGTAATGGAGAAAACACTCCGTCCAACCAGTTCTTTTGCCACCTTGGCCTCGTTCACTGTCCACACATGCCATTCATACCCGGCATCCAGCACCGTCCGGGAATATTCTTCAGGCAAGGCAAAATAGGAATCCAGTCCATCAGCCTGACAATCTTTCAGAGTCGAAAGGACGGTATGGAGGGAGGGCGTCCATTTTCCCTTTTTCTTTTTCACATGGCACAACCAGTAGGCCTTGTGCTGGGGTCTGGCCTTTTTAAATTGTTTGACCACTTCCTGATTAAAACAGATCAATACAACTTGATCATCCTTCAGTCCGCTCTTTTCGATTTCCTGGATTAAGGGAGCAACAATTTCCGGCCCGCACTTTACTTCCACAAAGATCTTTTTTCCTTTGGGGATGGTAGAAAAGACATCGCTTATCAAGGGCATACGGGTACCACGGAATTTATCATCTTTCCATGCACCCACATCAAGTTTTTGAAGATCCGCAAAAATTGTCTGAGCAACCTCCAGTTTTTGCCCGGTCAACCGCTTGGTGTTTTTATCATGAAAGCAAACGATCTTATTGTCTTTAGTCAGCAAAAAATCCCCCTCCACCGCATCCGCTCCCTGCTTCCAGGCAAGATCAAAGGCTGGCAAGGTATTTTCCGGAGCTTCATGGGAAGATCCACGGTGGGCAACGATCAAAGGGCTGTCCCCACTTACAACCAGAGGAGGAGTGGGTTCGGTACCTGGAACAATTTTACGAATTTCCATAGATGTTATTGATACCTGCATTCCCTTAAATGCATCTCCCCCATGCACCTGTATACCAATATCTCCTTCCTTAAGAATACGGTGAACCGATGGATCGAGGGTTTCATCCCCTAATTTCTTTCCATTTAGCCAAAAAGCAATTCGATTTCCGCATGCAAAGATTTGGCCATCATTCCAGCCGTTCTTTTTCTCTATAGACTCATCCTTATTCGTCCACACAAAGGTGGATGGGCATTTTGGGTAATAAAACGCACCCGTCAACGTCATCGGTTTCATATCAAAAAGAT
>CALKMX010000020.1 GCA_938091675.1 uncultured Opitutales bacterium | reverse complement strand
GCGGCATCCATTCCTCTTGCCTTGAGCGAGGCGGTTCATTCACAAAGGATCAAGCCTAATGACCTTTGCCTATTGGTGGCATTTGGGGCGGGCTTGACATGGTCATCAACCCTTGTTCGATTTTAATTATGATCCCCAAATCTATTGTTTTATTATTATTAGGATTCTCCCTTAATCCATTTGTGCTGCTTGACTTAGGGGCAAACCAGAGAGGTCGTGCCAAAGTGGATGATGAAAAAGTTCATCTATTCCCCGGCACGGGTATTTTTTTTAAAAACCGCGACCCTTACAATGACCAAGAAGCCCAGCAATGGTTTCTTGAGGCTACCGAACTGCAAAAAGCCGATGAAATTTCTGATGCACTGAAAATGTATGAAAAATTCACGAAGAGAAGGTGTGACTTTGTCGTAGATATGAAAGGGAGTTCGGTGCTAATTGGTCCAGAATCAATTTATCGTGCGGCAATGATTCGTGAGAAGCAGGGAGATTGGAAAAAGGCTTATGATTATCTTCAATTGATCGCAAAAGCCTATGTCAGGTATGATTTTGACCGAATTTCAGCATCTCTTATGCGTATTGCGGAACGTATTGCCACAGAGGAGTTACCCAAAAAATGGGGAGTTGTTCCTCGGTTGCGCTCAGGTTCTGAAGATCGGGAAAGGTTAAACCAGATCGTGGAGTTCTCCAGAGGTCCCAAATACGCCCCGCGTGCTCTGATGGTTCTTGCAGAAATTGCACTCAAGGACAGTAAGGATGATGAGGCGGTTATCGCACTTGAAAAATTGGTCAATTTTTACCCGGATCACTATCTTGCGGAGAAGGCGTACTTCATGCTTGGGAATATCCATAAGGATTTTGTATCCGGGCCCTCTTACGACCAGGGAGCAACCCTAGATGCTCTTAATTATTATGAAGACTACCTCATTTTGTTTGATGAAGTTCCGAGGAAAGGAACGGACGAAACATCAGAGCAATTCCAGATACGAAAAGAAGAGACACTGAAGCGAAAAAAACTTGTACAGGAAGGCAGGAATCAAATGCGCGAAAGCTTGGCTCAGAGCAAATTAGAGGTCGGGCGGTTTCTTGAAAATTATGGAAAATATTTTCTGGTGCGTTGGCAAGAGTTAGGCAACCAGCCTGCTTTGCAGTTTTACAATGAAGCGATCACCACCGCTCCTGAGTCTGCCGCGGCAAGGGAAGCCGAAAAGCGGGTTGCAGATTTGCGCAATGAGTAGACTTATTTATTTACCCACCTCAATTTTCACAATTTTGTTCCTGCTACTTGGATGCTCCTATAAAGCAGGCAGTCCGACTTCTGAATACTCCAGCCTCCATCTAAGGGTTAAAAATGATTCATTGGCTCCTCTACTTGGGGCAAAAGTGGATCGTGAATTAAGAAAAAACCTCATCCGAAACGGAGCATTTGTTTTGGTGAATAACCAAGAAGAGGCCGATGCTTTTCTCCTGATCACTCTTACCAATTACGAAGATGTAACCGAAGCTTATAACCCGGAGGACACCTTACTGGCTGCCGGCCTCAATCTGCGAGCGGTTGCGAAGATTGAACTTTTGGGGATAACGGGTCAAAATGTCTATGAAGATAGGGTGAAGTCGGATGCATCTGTTTTACGCCGAGAATCCATTCAGGTTCCAGATGATGCAATGGCTTTGCAGGCACTAGCCGAAGACCTCGCCGCAAACATCTCCCTTTCTTTATTGAATCAAGCTTGGTAAGACGATTATAGCTAGTGTCATGGAAAAAATTCTAGCTCCTTCCCTCCTTGCAGGTGATCATGGCAACCTCCGGAAGTCCTTAGCTGAAGTGGAGGAGGATGGAAGAAAGTGGATACATCTTGATCTTATGGATGGACACTTTGTTCCCAACCTGAGTTTTGGTCCCCAGACGGTTGCAGACCTGCGCCCGCATTCAAAGTTGTTCTTCGATGTCCATTTAATGCTAGACCGGCCGGATCTTTATTTGGATCCCTTCATTGCCGCGGGATCTGAATTAATCACCATACATTTAGAGCCCGATTACGACCATCAGGCCGCATTGGATAAAATCCGTAACGCGGGGCTTAAGACTGGATTGGCGATAAACCCTGATACTCCAGTTGACCTCTTTTTCCCCTATTTAGATCAGGTCGACCTCTTTCTATGCATGACCGTAAACCCAGGGTTTGGGGGGCAAAGCTTTAAGGACTATGTATTGGAAAAAGTTCAGGAACTTTCTGATCGTAGAAAATCAGGTGGGCATACCTTCCTAATCGAAGTCGATGGAGGGGTGGGACCCCAACATGTGGAAAATTGCCTGGATGCAGGAGTAGATATTTTTGTTGCAGGAACCTCTTACTACAAATCCACCCCCGACGAACGAGCAAATTTTGCCCGTTCGGTCGGAGAGAATTTTTAGAACAGACCGTTCAAAGTAATAAAAGGAGCCAAGACCAAGGCTACCACGGAGATCAGCTTCAACAAAATATTGAGGGAAGGACCAGAGGTGTCTTTGAGAGGGTCCCCAACGGTATCACCCACCACTGCAGCTTTGTGCAGATCGGAACCTTTACCATGCACCACACCATCAATTTCATATCCTTCCTCAACCATTTTCTTGGCATTATCCCAAGCTCCACCCGCATTGGATTGAAAGAGAGCAAGCAGCACACCACTTACAGTGACCCCAGCAAGCAAGCCTCCGAGCATTGCTGCCCCCCCACCAAATCCGATAGCTATCGGAGTGGCAATGGCAACTATTCCAGGGGCGACCATTTCCTTAATTGCAGACTGGGTCGAGATTTCCACACACTTTCCGTATTCAGCGGAATCAATGGCATCATCAAAGGATTGTTTGTCGTCTTCTGACCATTCTGAGCTGGGTTTGCCCTCGTTTAGTTTCATTACTTCGAGTGCTTTCTTGAGAGCTGGAATATGATGGAACTGCCTGCGGACTTCCTGAATCATGGACATTGCCGCCCGACCAACTGCCCCCATAGCCAGAGCACTAAAGAGGAAAGGGAGCATTGCTCCGACAAAAAGGCCGGCCATTACCTTGGGCTCCATAATGTCGATGTAATCGAGTAACTCACCTGGATGCGTTTGGTTAAATGAAGCGGTAAATGCAGCGAAGAGAGCCAGGGCGGTAAGGGCAGCAGAACCAATTGCGAAACCTTTGCCTATCGCGGCAGTGGTATTTCCCACAGCGTCTAATTTATCGGTTCTTTCACGAACTTCTTTGGGGAGTTCAGACATTTCTGCAATCCCACCGGCGTTGTCAGAAATAGGGCCATAAGCATCGACTGCAAGTTGTATGCCTGTGTTGGAGAGCATACCTACTGCCGCAATTGCAATACCATATAAGCCAGCCATCTCATGAGCACCGATAACCGCAGCCGCAATCACCAGGATGGGCAGGGTAGTCGAAATCATCCCGACCCCAAGACCGGCAATTATGTTGGTTGCGTATCCGGTGATCGATTGGTCCACGATTGCTTTGACTGGTTTTTTGTGCGTTCCAGTGTAGTGCTCAGTGATCAGACCAATAGCCAAGCCTGCAACCAATCCGATGATGGTCGCCCAAAACACTCCCATTGCAGTAAAGGTCGTTTCATCAAAGGTCCAAGTCTCGGGAAGAAACTTGTTAATGAGAAAGTAGGACGCTGCGATCATTAGGCCGGAAGATACAAACTCACCCGTATTTAATGCCTTTTGGGGGTCTCCACCATCCTTCACTTTTACCAGGAAGGTTCCGATAATGGAGGTAAGAATGCCCACTGCACCTAGAATGAGGGGTAAAAACACTGGGGATAAACCGCCGAGGAAATCACTAAAATTACTGGAGCCGGCGACCATGGCAGCACCCAAAACCATCGTGCCAATGATCGAACCGACATAGGATTCAAAAAGATCAGCTCCCATGCCTGCAACATCTCCCACATTATCACCTACATTGTCAGCAATTGTGGCGGGATTTAAGGGATGGTCTTCAGGAATTCCCGCCTCCACTTTACCCACTAAATCTGCACCCACATCGGCTGCTTTGGTATAAATACCTCCGCCTACACGGGCAAAAAGAGCAATGGATGATGCACCGAAGGAAAAGCCGGTGAGGACAGAAAGCGTGGTCCCTAAACCCTCTTTACTTTCAAAAGCACCAAAAAGATCGCTGTAGTAAGCAAACAAACCGCCGAGACCTAAGATACCAAGGCCAACAACCCCAAGCCCCATGACTGCTCCACCCGAAAAAGCAACCTCCAAGGCCTTTCCAAGGCTGTCTTTAGCAGCATTCGCCGTTCTTACATTTGCTTTGGTGGCTACTTTCATGCCGAGATAACCGGCCAGACCGGAACAAAAAGCTCCCACCACAAAAGATACCGCGACTAGTCCGTGGCTGTGCGGATTGTTGTTCCCGCTCCAATAGAGCAGGGCAGCAACTGCGACTACGAAAAAGAAAAGTACTTTGTACTCGGCACGAAGAAATGCCATGGCACCCTCCTGAATACTCTTGGCAATCTTGGACATACGCTCGGAACCCTCAGGGATGGCGTTAATGGACTGGGTCTTCCACCATGTGAACAATAAAGCAAATGCTCCAACTGCTGGTAAAAGAATGGGGAGTTGTTCAAGGGTCATGAGTTTTCTATCTTTCGTTGTTAGGCTGGTAATTTCGAAATAATAATGATCGAAAATGATTGAATCCGATCGTTTATGATCGAATAAGGGTTTAAAATCAAGTTTTATGTATCTAGCCAGCCATGGTAATTCAACCTCCCTTCAATCTTGCAAATTTTGTGTCAAATGTTTGGATGGAAGAATGATAAGGCAAATATCATGTGCATTGCTTGTTCTCTTTTTATTCTCTTCCTGCGAGAATAGATACCGAAGGGGAAGTTCAGAATCTCATTCTTCATCGTCCGTTGATCCTAAATTTGTGGGGAAGACAAGCGACGATGCGTACCAAGTCAGTAAAAGTGAGTACGACGATAATTTCGTATCCCGCTATGGATTGCTTTACCTCAAAGCCAGCCAGGATCCCTTTACCGGCAGAATTTTAACTGTGGATGTTGGCGAGAGCGGAGAATTTGTTTCCTCCGATGAGTCGTGGAAAGAGGGGAAAAAGCACGGCAAGAGCTCGAAGTGGTTTTCCAATGGTATCAAAATGTACGAGCGAAACTATAATGAAGGTAGATGGCATGGAGCGGTCACACGGTGGTGGCCCAATGG
>CALKMX010000019.1 GCA_938091675.1 uncultured Opitutales bacterium | reverse complement strand
TCTGCCAGCCATCGCTTCGGCCATAACTTCTGCGGGTGATTTCACTTCTGCTTTTTTAGCCAGAAGAGAAGCCAAGTCTTTTTTCTCAGCTTTGGTTAAACTGGCCACTGCATCGTTGCGGATAAACTCAATAAACTTGGTGAAGCTGGCTCCTCCGTGATAATTTGCCGCTTTCAGAAACCAGTTGAAATACTGGGTGCGAAGTTCAGGAGTCCATCCGCTTTTGAGGTTACGGAGTGATCGGGCGTACTCCATTTGTTCCTCCTGAGTGGTTGCATTGTCAAGAAGAGCTATGCCCTTTTGGGCCACGGAGGGAGCTTCGAGGAAGGCGAGGGTTTCACAAAGCAACCAATTCATTTCATAAGTTTTGGCAGGAAAATGAGCATCCAACTGGGAAATGATTTGATCAGCGGTTTGTTTGGAAGGCTTACCAAAACGCACCATTGTCACTTGATAGGTGCGCACCACAGAAAGCTGCTCATCTGGGTCCAGTTTTTTAAAATCGATCTCAAGAAGGGATTGGAGGATCTTGTTCCCCATTTCCCGGTTGATGGGAGGGTCGGATTTTTTGCGGTGAAAAGGATCAATCCCTGCAGCCTTGGCAAGCGAGAGCAGAACATAGGCACGCTTGCCCTGATTTTTCTCACTCAATGCTTTGCCTGCCCATGTTTCTTCGGGTAGGCGTTGAATAGCCATGAGGGCTGCCCATCGGATAAAACGGTCAGAGTGGTCGATGTGTGGCCAAGCGATTTCCAATGCATCAGGATGCTCCCCAATATGAAGATCTTCGAGTTTGTGGCGAAGGTTGGCGAGTTCGTTGATCTGAGGCTTCATCGACACTGGGTCGGTTTTTTCTTTGCCCACATAACTGACACGGTAGAGCCCGGACTGGACCTTTCTTCCGCCGATCGCAAAATACATACTGCCATCTTCCGGATGAATGATGGCATCGGTTACGGGTAAAGGGCTGCCCGTGATGAAGGTTTCGTTTTGGCCGGTGTAGGTGCTTCCATGCGGTTTCAAATGTACGGCGTAGATTTTCCCCCAGCTCCAGTCCAAAATGAACATTGCTTTTTGATATTTGGGCGGAAATTTTGCCCCATATCCAAAGGTCACTCCGGTGGGTGAGCCAGGGCCAATGTTGACCACGGCAGGCAAATTGTCCGGATAAAATTCAGGCCGTTTGCCGGTACCATTTCTCCAGCCATACATGGAACCGCTGGTTACATGGTTGATCCGGGTGGGGCGATACCATGGAGTATTGAAATCGTATTCCATATCGGCGTCATAAGTGAAAAGTTCGCCATCTGCATTGAACCCTGCATCAAAAATATTACGGTAGCCGGAGGATACGATTTCCCAGTCTTTGCCATCTGGAGAGATTTTGTAAATGATACCCCCGGGAGCCAACCGGTCCCGGTTGTGACCCCGCCCATCCGGCATTCGGGGAAGCAGGTGGTCTTCCCCCCAGTTCAGGGGAACCCGTGAACGGTTTGCTTGCACGGGTTCGGTGTTGTTTCCTGTAATCAGATAAATTGATTTTTTATCCGGACTGAGAAGAAGGGCATGCACGCCATGGTCACCTTGAGCATACATGGTCTTTAATTTTTCTACCCGGTCGAGCTGATCATCGCCATTGGAGTCGGTCAGCCTGTAGACCCCGCTATCCATCTTTTTTACATAATCATTGACCGCGACATAGAGACTATCAAAAGCCCAAAGAAGTCCATTGGCTGCCCGAATTTTAGCCGGGACTTTTTCAATATCATCTTCATTGAGGGACTGTCCAGGTGCAGGTGCCATAAAGCGGTACAGCCCACCAAACTGATCGCTGGCAATCATACGGTTCTTACCATCCAGACAAAGATTTACCCAGGACCCCATCCTGTCTTTGGGCACGGTGAAGAGTAATTCGACCTTGAACCCTTCCTTGACCGATATGCTTTCGATGGGGGTTGCCTGGGTATCGAATTGAGCGAAGGTATGGGTTGATAAAAAACCGGCTGCCAGAATGAGGCAGAGGAGAATTTGGAAAAATGGTTTATTCATAGTCATGTCTGGGGGCTGGATGAGTAGTCTAACTAAGCAAACAAAATGCAGTGCGAGATTCCTAGTTTTTCAGATTTAGCGTGATTCAAAAACAACGGTAGTGAGACGGCGGGATTCTGGAATCTTTATGTTGAGTTGACCATCGGTAACAAAGACAAATTGTGGTTCTGTGGAGATTTTATTTTCACGGTATCCGGTCTTGGGCTCAATATCTTCAGATACCCAACGTACACTTATTTCTTCTCCCTCGGAGAATCCCTCGCCCACAAATACACCATCCCGATGGTAGCGTGCCCCTTTTTGAATCATCGCAGGAATGGTAATGTTTAAATCCTCGGGGTCTTCATCTGCTTCGCGTCTGGCCAGCAATACAATGAAGCGGTTGTTGGTTCGATCATAGGAACTTGCCCGCATGTAGTCATCTTCATCCACTTCAGAAAGAATAATATCATTTCCCTCCTCACCTGCCACGGTGTGGCGCACACATTCATTCTGCCCGGCCGACAACTGAGCAAACCAACGCCAAATATAATAATGGGTATGATTGGGATCATCAGGCACAGCATAGGGAGCACCAAATGCACTGTCCTCGAAGGAAGGTAAATCATTGTGAATGCTTAGTTTGTGATCAGGGCCCCTCAGGTTTAATTTGCGGGCGGCAATTGCTGGGCCACCGGTAAAATTTGGGTATAGCTCCTCGCCCAAGAGGGCGAGCTGGCCATTGTAATCAATTCGTTTGGTAAGTCCCATGGTCCATGGGCTGTTGTTGTCCGCCCAGGGAAGGTTAGCCAGTCCAATTCCTCTCTGTAAACATTCACCAAAAATGCGTAGGGTTGATTCCACTGTGTCTCCACTGCCTTCCGGACCATGGGGAGTACGCTTGCCATCCCAGCATACCCAGCTTTCTGCAGCGACGATACCCTTGTCGAAGTAGCCTTCCTCATTGAGGCGCTCGTCCATATATTCCATCTGGTCCCATACTGAACTAACCCAGGTCAGAAGACCGCCTCCCCAACCGTTGTTAAAATCACTGAGGTTCAGGGCAAAATTATCGATCATGCCCATAAGTTCCGGGTACTCCAATTGCACATCGTACCACTCCTTGCAATTACGTGAGGGGGATAAACCTGCGGTGGAAACAATTTTGTGATCCCCTGTCTCTTCGCTGTAATCTCGGATCGCCCGGGCGGCGGGCAAGATAAACAGTTCCATTAACTCATCCCAGTCACCCTCCCAGTACTTTGGGTGGTTAGCTTCATGAAAGATGCCGTAATAATCCACATCCTCCCCAAACCACTCCACCGTGGCCTTGACCATATCATAGATCGCCTGGTTGTCCGTGGGCATCTTGTTGAAATCTTCGTAATTCTCGCCCCCGTTCATCCACAAGGGAACCTGCCAAATCACCAGCTCCGTTTTGATGCCCCTTTGTTTACACAGTTTGACTGCGTGGCGTATTGCCTGGGCTTCTTTGGATGGATGGTTTTGGTAATCGAGGTTCTTTTTCTGGGGAAGGGTGTGCAGGGACATATACCAGAAACTGGCATAGCTGCCGACTATTCCTAGTTCCCGTTCAATATCAGCTTCCGAATTTTTAGGCTGGTCAGCATAGGGCTGCCAACGGAAGCCCACATGTAGATGGTTCCTGGTAGCTTCATAATCTGGATAATCTCCCTCTCTTTCGAAAAGGTCAGGCATGCCCGGACCAACCCGGTCAGCTGGATCTTCCGGAATCAAGGATTCTTGGGCAAAGCAAAAGAGTGGGCTGGCGGTAACCATTCCCATTGTGAACCACAAAAGTACCAATCTCACCATAGCTAAAGAATTTGCAAAAATGGCTGGAAGGCAAGAACTAGAATTGGTGGTCAAGCAATATGGTATGATCAGGTTTTTAAGGTGAGTCATCCCGAATGTATAAGGTTATTGATCTGTGGACAGGTGTAGAGAGAACCGCTGGTGCAAATCGGACACAATTTCGGGATTTTGGGCTGCGACATTTGTTTTTTCTTTTGGGTCCTGTGTGAGATTATAAAGCTCCCATTTATGGGAATTTTGAGGAGCCTTTTTAGAATAGCTGACAATTTTCCACTCTCCATAGCGAAGAGCCCGGCACCTGCTTTTTTGCACCCAATACATATCCCGTTCCACTGAAGTAGCCTTTTCAAAAATCACAGGGTATTGATCGACCCCATCCCAATACATTTCAGTTTTTGGTTCATATCCGACTACATGGGCAAGGGTGGGGAGCCAGTCCACAATATGCATAGGGTTCTTTACCTCTCCCGGCTTGATTTTTTCTGGCCAGTGAGCAAATCCAGGAACCTTGATTCCTCCCTCATAAACATCCAGTTTTCTGCCACGCATGGGCAGCGGTTGATTAAAGTCGGTTAACCTAAGGTCATCAGGATAGGCATTGCCTGGCCAGTTTACTTGCGGACCATTGTCCGAGGAAAAAAGAAGGAGGGTATTTTGCAGTAATTTCCTGTCCTCTAATGTCTGAGTTACTCTACCAATAGCATGGTCCAAATGATGAAGAGCTGCGAGGAATAATCTTTTTTCCGGATCTTTCTCTTTTTGAATTTTACCTAAGGGGTCATTGAACCAGGGAATGTCATTCTCATTTTGCCAACGGTTCGGGTTTTGGGGATCCAAGCGGGTGGGTTGATCGATGAATTTCCCCCGCTCATCCAGGGGTGTATGAACCGCGGTGTAAGCAAGATAAAGGAAGAACGGGTTGTCTCTTTTTTGACCAATAAAGCGGATGGCATCATCGGTAATCAGCTGGGTGGAGTGAACACCGTTCTCACTGCCTTCAACGAGTTGATGGTTCCGGTGCCAGGTATGAAAGAGAGGCCCCTTGCGGTAACCGTGGTTGTAATTTCCCACGGCTCCTGAGAGACAGCCATAACTTTGATCAAACCCAAAATAGTTGGGCCCATGATCAGGTGAGCTGCCCAGGTGCCATTTGCCCGACAGGCAAGTATCATATCCTTCCGCGTTGAGCATAGATGCCATGGTAGGAGTTCCCTTGGGGAAGGCAGGGGCAGTGCTGGCTGCAGTTGCGTGTGGACCGAAGCGGCTAGGATAGCGCCCGGTCATCAGAGCAACCCGGGTGGGGGTGCACTGGGACATGACATAATGATTGGAGAAAACCACTCCTCCCTGAGCGAGTTTATCCATATTGGGGGTGTAAACTGCAGGGTTGTTGTATCCTATATCTGCCCATCCCTGATCATCGGTTAGAATGACAAGGATATTTGGGCGAACATCGCCCCATAACGGTTGGAAAAAACTAACTAGAAAGGTGAGTAAAAGTAGAAGCTTTTTCATGGCAGGATTTTATTTAGGCGAAGTAAAAAACTCGATCAAGGGGTAAGCCTGCAGATTTATTTTTTGCATCGATTGGGTGAGCAGGCGGTATGGTTTTTCCTGTTCGTTTACGATCCCGGTATTGGTCCATCCATCCCGGTAACGAAACCAGTGCCAACCGACGCAGTTTTTATTTCCCAAAAGTCCCAGGGTGAAGTGCTGGTAAAAATAGGCCCGGTCTTGCTGCGTTTTAACCGTGAATCCTGCACCGATATCCGTTTGCATTTCCGTATCCTTAGCCATGGCATAAAATTCGGTAATCAAAATGGGCTTATCCGCCAGTTCAGACCAGTTTTTGATCCGCTCATTCTCAGGTGTCCAACGGTGGTAGTAATTAACCGAGATTAGATCGGCGTGTTTTCCTGAGCCTAGAAAAAGGGCAGGGGAGTCCAGAGCCCGACCGTGGAAACGGGATCCAAGAAACAAATGGTTGGGATCATTTTTTTTCAGGGCTGCCGATACCTTGCGGTAGTAAGTATCCACTACTAGCTGAAGGAAATCACTATCATCCTCAGCGTTTGGTTCGTTTCTTCCCCGTCCGGCCATAAATTTTTTGGCTGTCTGATGGTTGGGATCATCGGGCGGATGCTTGAGGTATTCCTTGACGATTCCTTTTTCGGTGAAGGTGAGTTCGTTGTCGGAGAAATGTCCGAAGAGCCACGGATCCTCTTTGGTCTTCTGAGCGGATTCAGCATGCTTCATGCAGAAGGAGCCGAATTCATCATCAAAGGGATAGATGGTATTGAACTCACCGGTGGAGGGATATTTAGATCTTCGCTGGTTACGGTATCCAGGCATGAAATTCCATCTCAGGCAATAGGGCATGGGCTTTGGGACCTTTTGCACTACCAGTGCGTCCGACCAGCAACCCAGGGTGTTGAATCCGAAATTACGAAGCATGGAGGAAGTTTTTTCACCCCAGGCGATTTCCTCCTCATCGGGGGGAGTTTTCCGCTTTTTAATCCCCAGGTTGACGGAATTTACCCCGAGACTGAAGAAAGCACATCCCTCTGGGTCGACTAACCACCAACGATCCTCGTTTTTGAGGGCATAAAAAAACCCGGTCCGGTTGAATTTCTTTTTTTCCCACCCACCATACTGGCTAAGATCAATTTTTCCCTCAGGAACAAACTTGGATAGGTCCTCAATGGTCCGGCATTCCTCCCTGTAAATTTCATTTTTATGAATAATTTCGGCGGTTTGAGTGCCGGCAAGCTGAGAATTGAATACAGCAAGCAAGGTGAACCCAATCAGGTTCTTCATATCCTTCATTCGTTAAGCGATTAGGCCTTTAACCACATGGGAGTGATCAACACCGGTCAGTTTCCAATCCAATCCCTGATGTTTGACGGTAAAGAACTGGTGCTTAATCCCAAGGAGGTGAAGCATGGTGGCGTGCATGTCGTGCACATGCATACGATCCTTGACCGCATGGTAACCCAGTTCATCGGTTTCGCCGTATCCAATCCCGCCTTTTACTCCGCCACCAGCCATCCACATGGAGAATCCTTTAATATGATGGTCCCGGCCGACATCCCCTTTCCCCCCCTGGTACATCGGGGTTCTGCCAAACTCTCCACCCCAGATTACGAGAGTGTCATCGAGCATGCCTCTTTGTTTTAAATCCTGAATCAGTGCCCAGGTCGGCTTATCCGTTAATTGACAGCAAGTGTCCATATACTTTCCTAACCCGCCATGGTGGTCCCATCCCCGATGGTAAAGATGAATAAAGCGCACTCCTTTCTCGGCGAGTTTACGTGCGAGCAAACAGTTGGACGCATAGGATCCATCCCCAGGTACTGCCCCGTACATATCAAGAATGTGTTGGGGTTCCTTGGATACGTCCATCAGTTCAGGAACGGAGGTCTGCATTTTGAAGGCCATCTCATAAGCGGCGATCCGGGTATCGGTCTCTGGGTCATTGATGGTGAGGTTGCGATGCCGGTCGAGGGCGGTAATCGTATTGACCAGTTTTTTTTGATCCTGTGCACTCACCCCTTTGGGATTGCGGACATAATGTACCGGATCTCCGGTCGAATTGAATTCCACACCCTGAAAACGGCTGGGTAAGAAACCGGCACTCCATTGACGGGAAGCAATTGGCTGTGGATTCCTTCCGCCCACACTGGTCATTACTACAAATCCGGGGAGATCCTCTGCCTCACTACCGAGACCGTAATTTACCCAGGCACCCATGGAGGGGCGGCCACTGATCGCGGTTCCCGTGTTCATGAAAGTATGGGCAGGATCGTGATTGATTTGCTCCGTTACCATCGAGCGGATGATGGCGATATCATCTGCCATTTTTGCAGTCCAGGGAAGATAATCACTGATGTACTGCCCCCCCCGACCATACTGTTTAAATTTGGTAAGATGCCCTTGCACCCGAAGTTCCTTGCCCTGCAGTTGCGCGATGGGCTGTCCCTTGGTAAAGGATTCGGGCATGGGCTGATCATGCAATTGATCAAGCTTCGGTTTGTAATCAAAAGTTTCCAGGTGCGAGGGGCCCCCCGCCATGCACAGAAAGATCACCCGCTTGGCCCGGGCCTTTGGCAGAAGATAACGAGGCGTAGTGGAATTGTTCGCCATCAGCATATTGAGGGCCGCACTTCCCAGGCTTAGACCGGCTCCGCCAAGAAAGGCCCGGCGGTTGATGGTGGTGGGAGAAAGAGGAAAGTTCATCGTCTTAAATTGGTTTCGGCCAGGTTGAGCACGGCCCTGGCAATCGGGGTCCAGTTTTGTTCAGCCTTGTTGCTATGCTCAGTAAATAAGGAGGCCAGGGTTTCCTGTTCAAATTCGTCTGGAGAGCGGGATAGAGCTTCTTCAAAAGCATAGGTAAGCTTGGTTTCAAAAGTATCCCCTCCATGGGTACTAATTTTCTGGGCAAAGGATTTTGCAGATTCCAGAAAGGTTGGATCATTGAGTAAAACCAAAGCAGCCAAGGGGGTGTTGGACTGGGGGCGTTCTGCAGAGCATTCCTCGCGGGATGGGGCATCAAATGCCTTGAGCATAGGATGTAAGAACTGTCTTTGCCAGTGCACATACAAGCCCCTTCTCCATTGGGATTCCCCTGAGTCGATCTCGTATTTCCTTTTAGGGAAATTGAGGTGCCGGTAATAGCCGGTTGGCTGGAAGGGTTTTACACTGGGTCCTCCGATTTTATCTACTAGCAAACCGCTGATGGCCAGAGTGTTGTCCCGTACAAATTCAGCAGGGAGTCGACGGGCAAGCTGGAAGCTTTTGTATCCTTCGGGTGGGAGGGATGCCTGACGGTAGGTCCGGCTGAGCAGAATATCTTTAATGAATGCTTTTAAGTTCCAGTCTTTTTCGACCAGGGAGATGGCGAGGTTGTCCAGTAGTTCCGGATGATCGGGTGGGGTGCCTTGCCCACCAAAGTCGGTGAGGTCGGGGGCTAAGCCTTTCCCGAAAAGGAGGTACCAAACCCGGTTGGCCAGTACCCGGGCATTGAGCAGGCCGATTCCATCTTCGGTATCAGTGAGCCAGTTTGCCAGGTCGAGCCGGTCGAGTCGTTTTTTATCAGAATCAATTTTTCCGAGGAATTCTGGCACGGCGGGTAAAACGATCGGCCCACTGTCATCCATCCAGTTCCCGCGGGGAAGAACCCGTATCACTCGTGGTTTAACTGCCTGGGAAACCATGGTCCAGCGGCCCTTATCCTCCACCTCCTTTTTCTCTTTAATCAGTTTGCGGTATTTCTGCATTGCCGCAGGTTTAGCAACCTGTGCGATCTGTTGGTTAATCCGGTTAATTTTTTCCTGCCACTGAGTTTTATTGGCGTCCGCTGATTTCTCGAGAGATTGGGAGATCTTTCTTTTTTGGGCTTCGAGTTTTCTTAACTGTGCCTGTTTGGCTCTGGGAAGCGTCTGATCAATTTCCTTGGATAGTAGCTCTAATTTTGCGGAGTTTTCATCGGTATGGATTTGGATTTCGGGCGGGCGTTCCGTGGGGAGTTTGTTTCCATTGAATCCACGGTCGGCAAGATCGGCAAAAAAGGAAGCGAGGGAGTAATGGTCTTTAATGGTGTAGGGGTCGTACTTATGATCGTGACATTGAGCACAGCCCACGGTTGCCCCCATCCAGACTTCGGAAACATTGCGCACCCGGTCGGCGGCATAGATGGCATCATATTCTTTGAGCTGTAATCCTCCCTCGTGGGTGGTCTGCAACAGCCTATTATATCCGGACGCCACTTTTTGCTGCACTGATGAGTCCGGCAACAAGTCACCTGCAAGTTGTTCCCGGGTGAATTGATCGTAGGGCATATTGTTGTTGAAGGCATGGATCACCCAGTCCCGGTAAGGGGAGATATTGTGGGGTTGGTCCCCATGGTATCCCACGGTGTCCGCATAACGCACGAGGTCCAGCCAGTACACTGCCATCCGCTCCCCAAAATGTTCAGAATTTATCAATTGATCAACCAATGCTTGGTAGGCAACCGGGCTGGGATCTTTCGAAAACGATTTTGCGGTTGAGGGGTCGGGTGGAAGACCGGTCAGGTCAAAATGTAAACGGCGTACCAAACTTACCGGATCCGCATCCTTGGCCGGTTGTAAATTTTGGTTCTCAGTATCCGCCAGGGTAAAACGGTCGATCCAATGCTCTGACCAGTCTGAATTTTTTGGCATGGGTGGATCGGTCCACTTGGGTTTCACATAGGCCCAGTGATCCGCCCAGGGTGCCCCTTCGGCGATCCATTGTTCAAGGATGTCTTTCTCTTTTTCGGCTAATGGTTTTCCAATTTC
>CALKMX010000018.1 GCA_938091675.1 uncultured Opitutales bacterium | reverse complement strand
ATTTTACCTGCTTCTTCCCCGATCCAAGAGTGCCTGTAATTCCGCGTTAAGCTTTTCCGCCATCTTCGGATTGGATTGGGCAAGGTTCTGGGTTTCTCCCGGATCTTTTTCCAAATCAACTAATGTAAGCTTATCAATATTTTCGCTCGCTAGCTTTTGTTCAACCTTAACATTTCGGGCCATTTTTTGGGCATGTCGTAGAAGTTTCCATTTTCCTTTACGGAATCCGAAATTTCCTTTGCCCCCGTTATCCTGCTGAATCAGGTGGTCACGGCCTTTGGCTCCTTCTTTACCAAGCAGGGCACCCATCACATCCAAACTGTCGATGTAAGATTCTTCGGGCAAAGACAGTTCTAGGTGACTGGCTAAACTGGTGGCTAAATCAATGGTGCAAACCACTTCATCTGAAACTCCAGGCTCAATTGTATCTGGCCACCAAGTAATGAAAGGAGTGCGGGTACCCCCTTCGAAAATGCTGTATTTGCCTCCCTTGTAAGGACCCGCTGGCTTGTGGTCGCCCATGAATTCAAGGGCACCGTCTTTGTACCCGTCATCTCCCACCGGTCCGTTGTCGGAACAGAAAACAATCATGGTATTTTTTTCCAATCCTTGTTCCTTTAGAATGCGTACGATTTCGCCAACACACCAATCGAGCTGTACGATTACATCGCCCCGGTAACTAAGCCCGGACTTTCCTTTGAAACGCTCGTGGGGAATACGGGGAACATGAAGGTCGTGTGACGCAAAAAAGAGAAAGAAAGGGTCTTCCTTGTTTTTCTTAATCCATTCCTCGGATTTCTCCACCCACTTATCCGCCAGATCTTCATCCCTAAATCGGGCGGAGTGTCCACCTGTGTAAAAACCGATCCGGCTGATTCCATTATGAATGGTGGAATTATGCCCATGGGACCAATCCATCTTAAGGGTGTGCCTATGAGTGATTCCGGTTGGATGGTCAGGGCTAGGTTTTTTGTAACCTACCCACAATGGGTCAGATGGATTGAGGTTAAGCACGCGACTGTTTTCCACATAGACCTGGGGCACGCGGTCGTTGGTGGTGGGAAGTAAGAAATTATAATCAAACCCGATTTCTCTGGGACCAGGCTTCAGCTCCCCGTTCCAGTCTGGGCCTTTTCCCAGTTCCCCCAGACCAAGGTGCCATTTCCCAATGACTGCCGTTCGATAACCCGCTCTTTTAAGTAGATCACCAATGGTTTTTTCCCCTGGTTGAATAATCGATGGACCATTGGGGGGAGCAATTCCGGTTCCTGCCCTACGAAAGGCATAGTTTCCGGTAAGAAAGGAGTATCGGGTGGGTGTGCAGGTGGAGGCGGAACAATAGCCACTGGTAAAGCGAAGGCCTTCCTTGGCCAATTGATCGATGTGTGGAGTTTTGAGGTTCTTGGGCTTGGCCCCATAGCAGCCCACATCCCCAAATCCCAAGTCGTCCGCCATGATCACGATGACATTTGGCTTGGTCGCTGTGGCATGTACAGCCAGAAAAAAGGCAAGAAGAGTAAGGTAAATATATTTCATAGCACGGGTTGATTTAAAAATTTAATATAAAATTAACTTTTGGAATTCATGATCTCTTCGATCTCATCTGGTTCAATCGGGGCATCTTTAGTTAAAACCAAGGGCCCTTGGGGGGTGATGACAATGTTTTCTTCCAACCGAACCCCCATTTTTTCTTCGGGGATGTAGATGCCTGGCTCCACCGTGAAGACTGAGTTTTCCTTGAGCACAGTCTGTCCGTTACTGACATCGTGCACATCCAGCCCTAGTGAATGCCCAAGGCCATGCATAAAATATTTCCGGCAGGCTGGGTTTTTCGGGTCCTGATTTTTAACATCTTTTAAACGGATCAGCTTGAGGGATACCAGTTCCTCATTCATCAGTTCCTGAGCTTCTCGTGTCCATTCCTTAAGGGATTTTCCAATGGTGGCATTTTCGATTGATTGTCTTAAAACCCGAAGAACTGAGCTATAGACAGCCCGCTGCCTGCGACTGAATTTTCCGTTAACCGGGACAGTGCGGGTGAGGTCGGCATTGTAGTTGGCGTAATTAGCCCCCACATCCATGAGTACGAGTTGTCCTTTTTGGCAGGTGCAATCGTTATCTATGTAGTGAAGAGAGCATGCATTCTCGCCTGATGCGACAATGGGTCCGTAGGCAAATTTGCAACGGTTGGAAATAAAGGACCTCGCCCATTCCGCCTCTATTTCAAATTCCTTGATGCCCGGTTTGATCATCTTTAATACCCTGCGGTATCCTTGTGCCGTCACATCAACTGCATGATTGATCAGGCCGATCTCTCTCGCGTCCTTGACGAACCTGAGCTCGTGCAGAACTGGGGCAAGCCTTCCATGTTCCCGCTTGGGATAGCGTTTTTTTATTTCCTCTCTGAACCGGTCATCTCTGGTTTGAACCGGATTATCCGCCCGCTGATGCTCGTTGTCATTCAGAAAGAAGCATTTCTTTCTGAAAGCGAGCTGTTTAAAAACCGACCAGAATTCATCCAGCCATTCAATGCGTGATATGCTGGAGATGCTGCGGGCATCCTTTTTGTCCAGATTGTATCCCTCCCATATTTTTAGAAGCGGGGTCGATTGACGGATGAAAAGAATGGCTCGGTCTCTTGCCTTGTTTGCATCTGGGTTCAGCAAAAGGATAGATTGTTCATGCTCAATGCCAGAGAGGTAAAACAAGTCGGCATTAGGATGATAGGGAAGGGTGCCGTCCGCATTGGTTGGCATTAGGTCATTGGCATTGATGACTGCGAGTGAATTAGCCGGCAAGCGATCGAGCAATCGCTTGCGGTTGAGCCTGAAAAGGCCCGGGTCAATAGGGTCGTGCCTCAAGAGATTCGTTTCAGTTTGGAGATGCGGCCGGTCTGTACCCACTCAGCCACAAAGATATCTCCCTGAGGTGAAAAGCAGGCGTCGTGTGGATGAACGAATTTCCCAGCTTTCCAGGTCTTGGAGTTTCCCCGGCTCACATTTTTCTTGGTGACCACATTTTCCACATCATCTCCCAGTCTCGCCACCACTTGGTTCGATTTATCCAGCAGGGAAATGCGGGCATGCAGTTCCGGGATCATCAGTAAATCGTTCCAGGTATCAGCATTTGCGGGCAAGCCGAAGCCCTCGAGGGTGTGGAGATGCGCACCTTCCAAATCAAGAAACTGAACGGTGTGACGGGCCCGGTCGCAAATAACCACAGTTTCCTTGCCGTTTCGATGATCCACCCAAATGCCATGTGGGGTTTGAAAAGTACCTTCGCCTTTGCCCGGTCCGCCGAATTTTGAGAGCCAGTTACCATCCTTGTCATACCGGTGAATCCAAAAGGAGCCATATCCATCAGAAAGAAGAAATCCGCCATCCTTCAAAAAGGCAAAATTAGTGGGCAGGAAGGCATCTCTTCCCCAGCGCGGACGACCCTTGCCGGTGAATCTAACTGATTCTTTCTTGTCTTCACCTGCTTTATAAACCCCACTTTCCATGGGTGCGTATTTTTCCCAGACCACTTCTCCCGTCAGGGTGAGCTTGGCAAAAGCTTTGATGTTTTGGTAGGCACAAACATAGAGAAATTCCTCGTTTCCTTCCTTCCGTACTTCAATGCCGTGTCCACCCCCCTGAAATTGGGTGCCGAAAGCCCGGACGAATCTTCCATCCGGATCGAAAACAAAGATGGATGGATGATCGGTTAATTGCTTTCTGCCCTCATGGATCACGTAGACAAAACCCGCTTGGTCCACGGCCAGATTATGAGTGGTCTGCCAGGTGTACTTCTCGGGAAGCTTGGCCCAGTCGTGCACCGCTTCAAATTGATATTCTCCTGTTCCCACGATGATCTGCTCCTCGGACCCTTTTTTCCCGAGCAATAGGTTGGGGAGAAAGAGACTGGAAGCACCGGCTGTGGCCAGAAAGCTTCTTCGGGTAGTCGATTGGTTTTGCATATAAAAAAGGCTGATCCAATTTCCTGCCTTGGGCAAGTCCAAGACTATCAGGGATTCTCGATCATCTCGATCCTGAGTAAGTGTTTATTATTTTCGGTTCCGAACAGAGAAATCTGAGACTTGGTGGAAAGATCAGTCAGGTTGATGGTGAAGTTACTGATGCCGGCCCATCTTAACGGTTTGCCTTCCTTGCCCTGGAATTGATCACGGGTAAAGACAACCCGTTGATTTCCTTTTCCCGATAGTTTGCGGGTTGCATGAAAATCCCCAATGTCTTTTCCGTGACCCAGAAAACGGCTCGCAGTATTTAGCCGTAACATTAAGTCCTTCCCCTGCGGGTTAATGGTCAGGCATAGGGCAAGGTCATCCGAACACTCAAGTTCTGGGTTCTGGAAAATGTATCCTGTCAGATTACTTCCATTTTGCGTCGCCCAGTTTTGGGTGCCCTCTGAAAAATCATCAATTAAGCTTGTTTTAGGAATATCGCTTATGGCATTCAGATCGAGATCTTTGGGCTCATAAATCTGTTCAACGGAATTCACAGCGATAATTTCAGTGGATCCATTTTGCAAAGTGATGACCTTGTCAAGTTTGTAGCGACATAGAGCAAAAGCATAAATGGGTAGTCTGGGATAAGCTGGAAACCGTGCGGTGTAGTGCCTTTGGTTATCGGAAAGATGTAAGTCCGTAGGTGCACTCTTCCAAAACCGTGTTCGGGAATTTGGGTCATAACTGTAGTAGATTTCCATCCTTTGCAGGTTTTTTAAATCCTTGGGGACCACGCTGAACAAAGCTTCTCCCTCGGTGATTTCCATTGAGGAGTTGGGGGTGGCAGGAATGTAAACTTTTTCTCCTTTTAAGTATCGGTCAAACCATAGATTGAGAAGAGCCCATTGTTCTGGACCTGGTCCATGGTTTTTGTGGAGGTTAGCGGACACCCGCCAGTTGTGGTGTGGCAATAAATCCATGGCATGCTGGATACGCTCGTAAGTGGAATGGAAATCGTTTGAAGAGGTAATGAAGGCGACCGGGCATTGGACGAGTGGCCAAGTTGAACTGCAATCGACGGTATTTTTGTAAAGTTCCAGGTTTTGATAATGGGCTGATTGGCTACTCCTTGGAATGCCAGAAAAATCAACATGCCTAAACCCGGTACCACCAACAAAAGGGGCAACCGCTTTTAGTCTTGGATCGATTGCATTCATTGCCGTGATCACTCCCCCCATGGAAAA
>CALKMX010000017.1 GCA_938091675.1 uncultured Opitutales bacterium | reverse complement strand
AGGAGCTCCCTGTTGGCACATTTGGCACCCGCAACCAAGCCATAGACCAAAGCTTCGTTGCCCGAAATTTTACGATAAACCCCTGGCTGAACAACTGCCTTGGCTAATTGATAACGGTTACGGGCAGTTTCCATGGTGTCACCAAGGTTATACCCAGCTTTAAGCACATTGGCGTTGGCCTCAGCAACCTGCGGCAATTTCTTGCCCCATTTCTGATCAAAAAAGGTAAGAGTTGGATCAAGGGGACGCCCATATACATAACACATAAAACCGAGTGCAAAGAAGTTTTTGCACCTGGCTTTATCCGAAGGCTTCAAGGGACTGTCCACAAGTGCGTCTTTGGTCAGTGTGGTTAGATCCAATTCAATAAGCTGATATTTTTTTCTAAACTCTTCATCCTCCAATGGATTACTTTGGTATCCTGCTTTTTTGAGGTTCATCGCCTTGAATGAATCTACATTCACCACGAGCATTCCACCTTCGGGCAGATCGCCAATATTTGCCTTAAGCGCCGCCGGGTTCATCGCCACAAGCGCATCGGGCTCATCGCCTGGAGTCAGGATGGTCCGGCTGCCAAATTGCAACTGGTAACCAGACACCCCTGCAAGAGTTCCGGCAGGTGCCCGAATCTCGGCGGGGAAATCAGGCAGGGTAGCTATATCGTTACCAGCGAAGGCACTTGAATCAGTAAAGCGCTCCCCGATCGTTTGCATGCCATCACCGGAGTCTCCAGCGAAGCGCACGACCGCGGATTCGATTTCCTCAAAAGAATCGGTTGCTTGAGTCATTATTACAGGGAGGGATAGTTAAATAAAAAACGATTCATTTTATGAAGTTTGTTAGGTGAATGCACAACGAAATTCTTAGAAAAAATAAATTGCTTAAATTGTCATTCAGAAAAATGTGAGCAGAAATTTACAAATTCATGATAGGTAGGGGGAAAGGGAATAGATTAAAAGCCATGGATAAGCGGTTTTGATCTGAAAGATTTTCTCGTACCCCATGGCGCATCCAAGGCTCAAAAAGCACCAATTTTCCAATGCTTGGCATAATCTCCAGGTCAACTTCCCCGTCTTTATGAAAATATAAGTTTCCAGAACTTGGTTTAGCAGACAAATAAATCACTCCTGAAAGCGCAGATAGTTCAGAGTGATCATGAAGTCCGGTTGATTCACCCGGTTTTGCGTAATTAAACCAAAAGGGAGGTTTTTGGTCTAAGGTATTTGCCAAAGGCTCATATAAAATGACACTTGATATATCGAGCAGCTCTTTACCGAAATCTCTGGCAATCCGGATAGGAATCCGTGCAGCAGGTACGACACTTATGTCAATGTATAGATTTTCCCACCTGCCTCCAATTTTGTGAGACTTGCCGGCTCTTTCCTGATTGAGGGTAAACTGGTCAACTAATTCGGGAATCCAAATTCTCCAATCAGGAAGTTCAAGTTCAAGTATTTTTCCTCCACCCCATGAAAAGATTTTCTGCATTCAAACATTAAGATTCCACAGAATGGCTCATCTTTTCAATTAAATCTAAGTATTTTGGGAATTTTTCTTTCAGGCTCGACGCATTCGACCATCTAAAACCAGTTTCAATAAAACCTAGAGACACAGAACAACTCACCAGCGAATATTCACCTTTAGAAGCTTCACATGGAACTGCCCCAAAAATCATTTCAGCAGGAATGGTGTATTGTGGGTGTGCATCGGCATTTTTTGAGATATCTCCAAGCAGGATTGAATGATAGCGATCTTCAGAAAACATATGCAGCTTTAAGGGAGATCCCAGGTGAAAATACCATATCTCATCCGCATCCAGACAATGTAAGCGAGAAATATCTCCCCTTTGGAGGAGGTATAATATGGATGTACCCACGGGACGGGAACCATTAGGGGACTCTATCTCTAAGCTGGACTGATAAGTACGTTGATACCAGCCACCCTCTGGATGGGCTTTCAAGGAAAACCGTTCAATGATCTGCTCAGGTGTAATCAAAAGATTTAGACTAATGCCAGAAGTCTTTGCAAGAGGCAGGCTGCGGTGAAGGGAGAAACCATATCACCATCGACCGGAGCCAACTCAACTAAATCCATGCCCACACACTTTCTGCCAGCAAGAGCCGATTCAACCAAGTCGATAGCCTGATAGTATGACAATCCACCGGGCACTGGTGTTCCTACCGCAGGCATGACTGAAGGATCGAGGCCGTCTAAATCAAAACTAAGGTAAACCAGTTGCGGAAAGTCATTTGGCAAGTTCACCGAACTTGTATTTCCCCGAACCAAATCTTCCCCATCCCAATATTTCACACCATAATCCTGACGGAACTTTTTTTCCTGTTCGCAAAGTGCACGCACACCGAAAGAGGCAAGCCCGTGCCCCTCTTGAACCAATAAATTCATCACACTGGCGTGGGAATGTGGATCCCCCCCATAACTCTGCCGAAGATCGGCATGGGCATCGACCTGTATAACTCCCACTTTCTTGCCCAGAGCTTCACCAATTCCATTCACCACAGCCCATGAGAGGGAATGTTCGCCCCCTAAAACCACTGGGAATTTTTCTGCTTCGACTACCATTCTTACCTGCTTTCGTAAACCTCCCAGGCAGGTTTTATGATCCTCAGAGCAATCCATTGCTGGGTGGGTGTAAATCCCTTGTTCACATATAGATGATCGTTCCAGTTCCTGGCTCGCCTCAATAATCGCCCCCGGACCACCTGAAGTGCCGGCCCCGTAAGAAACGGTTTTTTCCATCGGACAGGGAATGATGTGGAAGCGGGAAAAACTTTCCTGCTTTTCCATTTCCGTAAGTTCAGATTCCAAAAATTGCATAGTTTTTCTAGGCATCATGATAAGCGGTTTAGAAATTCATCGTAATCAAATTCCCGAATGATTTTAAGGTCATCCGTTCGGGAGTTCCACAGGGCAATCGAGGGCAAAGGCACGCCGTTAAATGTATTGCTTTTTACCATGGTGTAATGAGCCTGATCCAAAAAAGCCACTCTGTCCCCGCGGCACAGCTTACCTGGCAGACGGTAACTGCCAAAGCTATCTGCAGTCAAACAGCTCGCTCCCCCCAGGTAATATTCATATCCCTCATACATCACCTCCCCAAGGAGTGCGGGCCGGTACGGTGCTTCAATCACATCAGGAGCATGGCAGGTGGCACTGAGGTCCAGTAGGGCGTGTTGCTTTTCCGCCCCCATTATGTCCAAGACTTCTCCGACCAGGATGCCTGCATCCAACGCCACGGCTTCTCCAGGTTCCAGATATACCTGAACCTGATACTTTTGAGAAATCATCGAAATCAAATCCACCAAGCCACCCCGGTCATAATCTTCACGGGTGCAATGATGTCCGCCTCCCAGATTAATCCAGTCAAACTGGTTGAGCATATTTCCAAGATGTTGCTGAACCTTGCACCAGGTTCGTAAGAGGGGATCAAAATTTTGTTCGCAAAGGGTGTGAAAGTGCAACCCTTGAAACCCGCAAAGTTCATCACCATTTACTTTGCTCAAAGGATAGCCCAACCGAGAATTTTCCGCACATGGATCGTACTTGGGATCGAGCCCGAGGGAAAGTTCCGGATTGATCCGCAACCCAACCGATAGCCCTGCTTTTATCGCCTGCTCAATTCCAAAAGCTTGTGGGGAATTGAAAATAAGGTGATCGGACAGGGCGAAAATCTCATCCAAGTCAATGGACCGGTAGGCAGGAGAAAAAGTGGAGAGTACTTTGCCTTTTTCCTTGGGGGCAAAAAATTTCTGCCGTGCCAGCCTTGCTTCCCATAAACCAGAGGCACAACAGCCGTCCAGATACTCTTCAATCAATCCTGCAAGCGACCACATGGAAAAAGCCTTGAGGGCAATCAAGATTCTCGCTCCTGAACGCTCTCCAATATCCCGAAGAATCCGAAGATTGGAACGGATCTTTTCCTCATCCACCACATAACATGGGGTGGGCACCCGCTTTAGATCAAATTGGGCGAAGGCACCCGGTCCTCCGCTCTGTGTGGGAAGCATCAGAAATTCAATGGGGCATCCAGTTGGCAAACCTCCCAGGGCAAACCATGCTGGTTAAGCATATCCATGAAAGGATCTGGATCGAGTTGTTCCATATTGAAGACTCCCCTGCCCTGCCAGATTCCCTGAAGCATAAGGGCAGCTCCAATCATTGCGGGCACGCCGGTGGTGTAACTTACTGCCTGACTTCCCACTTCCCGGAAACATTCTTCGTGGTCGCATACATTGTATAAATATTTGGTGATCAGGGAGCCGGCCTTTTCCCCGGTTACAATATTGCCAATACAGGTACGACCCTTGGTGCGCTCCCCCAGTCCCCCTGGGTCTGGTAGCACCGCCTTAAGAAATTGCAGAGGAATAATTTCCTGCCCCTGATACACAATGGGTTCAATCGAGGTAAGTCCAACATTCTGCAAAACCTCGAGGTGTTTTAAATAGGCATCCCCAAAGGTCATCCAAAAACGGGCTCTCTGGATATCAGGAAAATGTTTCACCAAGGATTCCAGTTCCTCGTGGTACATCAGGTACATGTTTCTCTCTCCCACCTCTGGAAAATCATAGGTCTGTTTAAAGGACAGGGCAGGACTCTCCACCCAACCGCCCTTTTCCCAGTGCCTCGCCGGAGCAGTAACTTCACGAATATTGATTTCTGGATTAAAATTGGTGGCGAAAGGATGGCCATGATCCCCTCCATTGCAGTCCAAAATATCCAGTGTATCGATACGGTCAAAATGATGCTTGGCCAGCCACGCGGTGAACACATTGGTTACTCCGGGGTCAAACCCAGACCCCAGAAGAGCCATCAGTCCGGCCTTTTCAAATCTCTCCTGGTATTCCCACTGCCAGCGATACTCAAACTTGGCTTCGTCCTTGGGCTCATAATTTGCGGTATCCAAGTACGGCACACCTGCCTCCAAGCAGGCATCCATGAGTGGAAGATCCTGATAAGGAAGGGCAAGGTTTACCAAAAGATCCGGTTTGATCCGCTCGAGCAACCGGACGGTTTGACCAACTTCATCGGCATCCACTTCAGCGGTTTCTATGCTTACTCCAAATCTATCCTTCACTGAATCAGCAATTTTCTCGCAGGATGAAACCTTTCGGCTTGCCAAAGAGATGGATGAAAAAACCTCAGGTAACTGAGCCATTTTATGAACTGCAACGGAACCGACTCCACCGGCTCCCACTACCAATACTTTTGACATACTTTTTCCTTTCTTAATCCGATTCGTAATAGGTGTATCCTCTTAGACTGTCACGATAAGTAGACACTAATTCTTTCAATTCCCCCAGGGTAGCACCATGCTCTTTCACCGCCCGTTCCGCCCGGGCCTTAAATTTTTCAAGCAGTCTTTTTGGCTCGTATTCCACATAGCTCAATACCTCGGAAACGGTGTCACCCTCAACCTCGTCAAGCAGCTCAAATTCACCATCCTCCTTCAACCGGATGGTTACCACATTGGTATCCCCAAACAAGTTGTGTAAATCTCCCAGAGTTTCCTGATACGCACCGACAAAAAATGCCCCGAGGTAGTATTCTTCATCCTCTCGCAAACTGTGAAGAGGAAGACAGTCAGCCACCCCCTCAGACACCACAAAGCGGTCTATTCTACCATCACTATCGCAGGTGACATCACAAAGAACAGCATTTCTGTCTGGTTTCTCATTTAAGCGCGTAAGGGGAATGATCGGATGCAACTGATCGATCGCCCATACATCTGGCAGACTCTGAAAAAGCGAAAAGTTACAATGGTAGATATCGGCCATGCCTTGGACCCGGAGATTTAATTCCTCGCTCCATTCCATATCATTCAGATCATCCATCATTGCACGGATTTGACCCAGAATTCGCTGATGGGCACGCTCAGCACGGGCCAAAATGGGGAGAGAAAGCCTGCCCCTACGGAAAAGGGCTCTTAATTCATCCCGGTAGTAAGTTGCATCATTGAGAGACTCAAGGAGGATCTCGCGGTTTAAACTGTCAGATATATCAATGAGAGATTGAAGCACTGGATGGTCCCCCTCCTCCGATAAAACAACACCATCACTCTCATAACTTGTACTCTCAAGCACGCTAAACAAAAGCATGGAAGATTGTGCCACACAAGCCCGCCCGCTCTCCGTTACAATGCAAGGATGCTCAATTCCCGCATCATTCATTTCAAACCCGACGGTCTCAACTAAGCTGTAACAATATTCATCCAAAGAATAATTGATCGAATTAGGACTGGAAGAATTCTCTCCAGTGTAGTCAACTCCCAGACCACCTCCCAGATCCAGATAATGTAAATTTGCCCCGAGCTTTTTAATCTCGATAAACAACCTACTTGCCTCCTGGGCAAACTTACGAATTTCAATCATATTGGGAACCTGACTACCCAGATGGGAATGTTGGAGCACAAGGGAGTCTAGTAAGTTTTCTCTACGCAAAGTTTCGACCACTTCCACAATCTGGGCAGTAGACAATCCAAATGATGAACGATCCCCACTGGTTGCCGACCAGTTACCACTCACCACATTAACCAATTTTACCCGAACGCCAAGAGTTGGAGGAATTCTCAGCTCGCGAGATACTTCAATAATCAACTTTAATTCCCGTACGCTCTCCATCACGATGACAGTTCTCATGCCTAGCTTCGAAGACAGTAAAGCAAGCCGTATAAATTCCGAATCCTTGTATCCATTACAGATAATCAACGCCTCAGAATTCACATTTTGGGACAGAGCAATCAATAGCTCTGCCTTCGATCCCACTTCCAGTCCGAAATGAAAAGGTTCCCCGTACTTGGATACCCGCTCAACCACATGAGCCTGCTGGTTTACTTTGATGGGGAAAACCCCCCGATAATCTCCTTTGTATTCAACCTGCTCGATTGCATTCCTGAAGCCTTCATTAATTGCTTTTATCCGGTGCTCCAAAAAATTCGATACTCGTAAAAGTACAGGAGTTTGAATGCCCCGTTGCTCTAGTTTTTGAATTATACCCGCCAAGTCAACTGGCTCACTGCCTGGGACCAAAGGATCGTGTAACCCAACATTACCATTGGGAAGAACCCCAACTAACCCATCTCCCCAACGGGAGATTCCATAAATATCTTGATCCATGAGAATATTCCTAGCCTGGTGTTTCCTGATTAATTTTAAGGAGAGGGAAATAAATGGTCGGGATGGTGAGATTCGAACTCACGGCCTCCTGCTCCCAAAGCAGGCGCGCTAACCAGACTACGCTACATCCCGAAACATGAATCGTTCACGATGAACCATTTTTTAACACTTGGCAAAGCCAATCCAACTATAAACGAAATTCATAAAGTCGGTTTTTGTTTGGCAAAACACATCATCATATCATGATATGTTGATACGTTTATGAAAAATTTTAGCAAGAATCGTCCCCTTGAACATGATATCCGAGAAATCTTGGCCAAAAGGATATTGATATTGGATGGTGCAATGGGGACCATGATTCAGCAGGAAAAACTCGAAGAAGAGGATTTTCGGGGTGATTATTTTAAAACTCACAAAAGCGAGCTTAAGGGAAACAATGATTTACTCAGCCTGACCCGCCCGGACATCATCCGTAACATCCATCAATCTTATTTTGCCGCCGGTAGCGACCTAGTGGAAACGAACACCTTTAGCGCAACCAGCATCGCCATGGCAGATTATCATCTCGAAGAAGTTGTCCACGACCTAAATGTGGCATCTGCAAAACTGGCGAGAGAGGCAGCTGATGATGCGATGAGAAAGGATCCCTCGCGACCCAGATTTGTTGCCGGGGCTATTGGTCCAACAAACCGGACCGCATCCCTTTCCCCCGATGTTAATGACCCTTCCCTCCGCAATGTTACCTTTGACCAGTTGGTTGATGCGTACTACGCACAGATTGTGGCACTGGTTGAAGGTGGTGTGGACATCCTCATGCCGGAAACCACCTTTGACACCCTGAATTTAAAGGCGGCCATTTTCGCCCTGGAAAACTTTTTTGAATCTTCCGGAAAGCGTTTGCCGGTAATCCTTTCCATCACCATAACCGATGCATCTGGCCGCACCCTATCCGGACAAACCACCGAGGCGTGCTGGAATTCAATCGCCCATGCCAAGCCCCTTGGCGTGGGATTGAACTGTGCCCTCGGGGCAGATGCGATGCGACCCTACCTTCAGGCACTTTCCCAAAATGCCGATTGCTTTGTTCATTGCTATCCCAACGCTGGACTTCCCAACCCGCTCGCTCCCACCGGCTATGACGAGAAACCTGCCGATACCGCCCAGGCACTTTTCGCATTCGCAGAGGAAGGATTGTTAAATATGGCGGGTGGTTGTTGCGGCACCACTCCAGACCATATTCATGCCATCGCGGATAAATTAACCCAAGCCGCTCCCCGGAAAATTTCTCCTATCGAGCCTGCAATGAGATTGAGTGGTCTCGAGCCCTTTGAAATTAAAGGCGAATCAAAATCCTTGATCATGGTAGGTGAACGAACCAATGTCACCGGATCTCCCAAATTTCGAAAACTAATTGAGGATGGAGATTACGATTCCGCCCTTAAGGTTGCCAAACAGCAGGTCGAGAACGGAGCCAATATCATTGATGTGAATTTTGATGCCGCCCTGCTGGATGGGGAGGAATGCATGACCAAATTTTTAAACCTGGTTGTTTCCGAACCTGATATTTCCCGTGTTCCCATCATGATTGACAGTTCAAAATGGACAGTCATTGAAGCCGGGCTCAAGGTAATACAGGGCAAATGCATTATTAATTCCATCAGCCTGAAAGAGGGAGAGGAAAGCTTTAAGCATCACGCCACGCTTGCAATGAGATATGGGGCTGCGGTGGTAGTGATGGCATTTGATGAAAAGGGCCAGGCGGCCACCCTTGAAGATAAAATTCGCATTTGTGAAAGGGCCTACAAAATTCTGGTGGATGAAGTGAAGTTTCCAGCCTGGGACATTATCTTTGATCCAAATGTGCTCACCCTTGCCACAGGCATGGATGAACACAACTCTTATGGACTCGACTTCATTGATGCGGTACGGGAAATCAAAAAGCGTTGCCCCCATGCCCGTACAAGTGGTGGCATTAGCAATGTATCTTTCTCGTTCCGGGGAAACAACCTCGTTCGCGAGGCCATGCATGCCAGTTTCCTTTATCATAGCTGCCAAGCAGGACTGGACATGGGCATTGTAAATGCGGGTATGCTTGCAGTTTATGACGAAATTGAGCCCGAACTTCTCAAACGGGTGGAAGCAGTGGTGCTCAACCAGTCCGCAGATGCGGGGGAAGCTTTACTGGTCCATGCAGAAAGTATCAAGGATCAGACAGGTAGTCGAAAATCAGATGGTCCAGATCTTTCGTGGCGTGAAAAACCGGTGGCGGAACGGTTGACCTACGCACTAGTCAAGGGAATTGGCGATTTTGCGGAAGAAGACGCCGAGGAAGCCCGTCAGTTACTCGGTCGCCCTTTAGATGTAATTGAAGGCCCGTTGATGGATGGAATGAAAGTAGTGGGAGATTTATTCGGGGACGGAAAAATGTTCCTACCACAGGTAGTAAAAAGTGCCCGGGTTATGAAAAAAGCCGTGGCCTACCTTGAACCCTTCATGGAGAAGGAAAAAGACAAATCGGGGGCTGACAAACGGGCGACCATGGTCATTGCCACGGTCAAGGGGGATGTCCATGATATTGGCAAAAATATCGTGGGAGTTGTTCTTGCCTGCAATAATTGGGAAGTGATTGATCTCGGCGTTATGGTATCCTGCGATAAAATCCTGGATGCAGTTGCCAAACATCAGGCAGATGTACTTGGGTTAAGTGGCCTGATCACCCCATCGCTTGATGAAATGATCCACAACGCCAAGGAGATGCAACGTTTGGGTTTAAAGATTCCTCTGCTAATTGGTGGTGCCACAACCAGTCGTGCACATACCGCAATTAAGATTGCCCCTCATTACGAGGCACCCGTTGTACAAGTGCCCGATGCCTCGCTGGTCGTGAATGTTTGCAATGATGTATTGCATCCAGAAAAGTCAAAAATGTACATTGAAAACCTTAAGTCGGATCAGGCTCGCATTTGTGAACATCACGAATCTCAGGCAGAAAGACCCTTGCTTAAACTTGAAGATGCCCGAACCAAGGGGGTTTCTTTTGACTGGAAAACCCAGGAAATCGCCGAACCTCTGGCCGATAACCTGGGCACTCACCTCTTCAATCCCAAACTTGAGGAAATTCTTGAGTTTTTTGACTGGTCTCCCTTCTTTTGGGCATGGGAATTGAAAGGTACTTACCCTAAAATTTTCGAAAAGGAAAACACGGGAGATGAAGCGAAAAAACTTTTTGGCCATGCACAGGAATTACTTAAGGAAATCCTTGATCAAAAACTCTTCCACTGCCAGGCAGTGGTTGGGTTATGGCCAGCCCATGCCATTGGGGATGATGTGGAATTATTCTCCGATCTCTCCAAGCAAAAGAGCGTTGGAAAGTTCTGCTTCGTTCGCCGGCAGCAGGTAATACCAAACCAGCCACAATTTTGCTTGTCAGACTATATCGCCCCCGAAGATTCGGGCAGGATGGACTTCCTAGGTGCTTTTGCCGTAAATGCAGGAGATGAAGTGGATCAACTTGCGGAAAAATACAAAGCCGACCAAGATGATTACACTTCCATTTTAGTAAAGTCTTTGGGAGATCGTTTTGCTGAGGCAACCGCCGAATATGCTCATAAGCAAATTCGCGACCTGTGGGGATTTGGAAAGTCAGAGGGACTAACCAACGAAGAAATCGTTGCTGAGAAATACAGAGGCATCCGGCCAGCGGCTGGATATCCCTGTCAGCCTGATCACACCGAAAAAGATTTAATCTGGGAACTGCTCGATGTGAAAAATGCAATCGGGCTTGAACTGACCGAATCCCGGGCAATGAACCCGGGTTGCTCCGTTTCCGGACTTTATTTTTCCCACCCGGATTCCCGCTACTTCAATGTAGGCAGCCTAGGTAGGGATCAGGTAGAGGATTATGCCAAGCGAAAGGGATGGGATTTTGAACAATCGGTCAAATGGTTGCGTCCCAACCTTGGATTTGATGCCTGATCCCATTTCTTTATCCTAGGACTGGACAACCCCTTTGGCATTGCAGGAGACTGCAGGAAAAAGTATATCTTTTCGGCTATGAAGGAAATGTCCCCCCTTGAGGAAATCCGCCATTCTGCCGCTCATGTCCTAGCAACCGCGGTCTTACGGTTGTACCCGGACACTCAGTTAGATATCGGCCCGCCGACCGATGCCGGTTTTTATTACGACTTCGATTCCCAAATTCCTTTTTCTCCTGAAGTGCTCCAGCAAATCGAGGAGGAGATGAGAAAAGTGATCAAGGAAAACCAGCGTTTTGAAAGACAGGAGGCAAGCCGGGAAGAAGCGGTGTCCATCATTAAAGAGATGGGACAAACCACTTACAAATTAGGCAGGCTGGATGACATTCCCGAAGGTGAAACCATATCTTTTTACCGCAACGGAGAATTTATCGATCTGTGTGCAGGTAGCCATGTTACCTACACCAAAAAAATCAAGGCTTTTAAACTTCTCCATGTTGCCGGTTCCTACCATCGGGGAGACTCCTCCCAGAAACAACTTCAACGCATTTACGGGACTGCTTTCGCATCGAAAGAAGAACTTACCCAACATCTCGAACGACTGGAGGAAGCAAAAAAGCGTGACCACCGGGTGATCGGTAAGGACCTTGGGTTGTTTCATATCGACGAGCAGGTCGGTCAGGGGCTGGTGCTTTGGAAACCAAACGGGGCCATTATCCGCCAGGAACTGGAGGGCTTTATTACGGAACAGCTCAACAAACAGGGATATTCCCAGGTCTACACTCCCCATATCGGCAAACTCGATCTCTATCGCACATCGGGACACTTTCCTTATTATCAGGATTCTCAGTACCCTCCCATCATACACCGGGAGTGCCTCGATGAACTAGCCAAGGAAGGGTGCACCTGTTCTGAGTTGTCCAACAAATTGGAGAAGGGAGAAATCGACGGTTATTTGCTCAAACCGATGAATTGCCCGATGCACATTCGTATCTTCAAATCTGAGCAACACTCTTACCGGGATCTCCCAATCCGGCTTGCTGAATTTGGAACCGTTTATCGTTGGGAACAATCGGGTGAACTGAACGGTATGACCCGGGTCCGGGGATTTACCCAAGATGACGCCCATCTTTTTATCCGCGAGGATCAATTGCAGGAGGAGGTGCAGGGGTGTCTAAGCTTGGTAAAACTTGTGTTTTCCACACTGGGTATGGATGATTACAGGATACGGGTAAGTTTACGCGATCCTGAGTCCGATAAATATGTAGGTGCAGTGGAAGCCTGGGACAAAGCGGAAGCAGCTTTGCGTGAAGCGGTCAAAACCCTAGGTGTTAACTATGAGGAAGAGCTTGGGGAAGCTGCCTTTTACGGCCCGAAGATTGATTTTGTGGTCAAGGATGTAATTGGTAGAGAATGGCAACTAGGCACAGTACAGGTGGACTATAATTTACCGGAAAGATTTGACCTGTCTTATGTGGGAAGCGACAACAAGGATCACCGGCCGGTAATGATTCACCGGGCACCTTTTGGCTCCATGGAACGATTTTGTGGCGTGCTGATTGAACATTTTGGCGGAAACTTCCCCACCTGGCTGGCTCCCGAGCAGGTACGGATCCTTCCCATGAATGATGAATTGCTCCCCTACGCGGAAACTTGCCTGCACCAATTAAAGGCAAAAAATATCCGGGCTGGTATTGATAAACAATCGGCAAAGCTCGGGGCAAAAATCCGCCGGGCGGAAACGGACAAAATTCCCCATATGATCGTGATTGGTAAACGGGAAGCGGAGGAAGGAAAGATTTCTCTTCGTTCCAGAAGCAATCCCGAACTGGATGGCCCGCACTCCATTGAAGCTACGGTTGGTTTGATTGCTGAGGAAATTTCCTCGAAATCATTACCCAAATCAAGAAAACCATCCAGCTGAAGTACCTCAAGCCGGACATGAGCAATTTGTCCAAACCCGATCCAATCAATAGAAACTCAAACATGGATTTATTCATGGATATCAATCCTTTAAGCAGGGTACTTGCCCTGCCTTTTCTTATTGCGATTCGCTTTTACCGGCTCTTTTCCCCCGTCAAGCAACTCATCCTTGGTCCGTATGCGAGGTGCAGATTCCATCCGACCTGTTCAGAATATGCATTGGAGTGTTTCCAGACCCTACCCTTCCACCGTGCCATCTCCCGCTCAATCTCCCGCATATTCAAATGCAACCCAATGCACCCAGGCGGTTACGATCCCGTGCATCATGACTGCAAACACAACCCTACTGCAAACCGATGAGTACCATTTTTAATGCAGCACCCACCCTTTGTAAAATCGGTGATAATTTGACCGAATATTTAGATGAGTTGATTGAGAAATCCAAATCACTCGGTAGAATTCTCTACAGCTCAGTATCTTACAAAACCACTTTTTCAGATCCGTTAGCCCTTCTTGAGAAACTAAATCTCTCAAACCAACCCCATTGTTATTTCGAAAAAGCTACGGATGATTTTTCTATTGCTTGTGGGGAGTATTTAGCTCACCAGGAATTCAGTGGCCCGGATCGATTCCAACTGGCAAAATCTTGGTCCACAGAACTTCTCAAATTCGTAGAACAGGCCGGGGACACGCCGGTCGCAGGATCCGGACCCACGCTTTTTTTAACCGCCTCTTTTGAATCCGGTTCTCCTGGACAATCCCCATCTTCACTTTCGGTATTTCTCCCCAAGTGGCAGGTGGTTCATCATGGTGGTGAGCATGTTATTACCCTAAATACTCAGATCTCGCCCAACTCACACGCGGATGCGATACAACAGGATCTTAACAACCGGCTCAATTCCATGATGGGGTTGAAGCACGAAAAGATTTCCGAACAACTTTTACAACCAACCCATCTTGGCAAATCCAAGGAAAATTTCGTATATGAGGAGGGTGTCAATCAGGCACTAGAAGAAATTAATTCGGGCAAGGTTTCCAAAATCGTGCTTGCCCGGCAACTCACCTTTGATCTCCATTCCACCCTTTCCCCTTTTGTCATTGCTCATGCTCTTCGGGCGAAATACCCCGACTGCCATGCTTTCTCACTTTCTCTGCCCGATCAGGGAACCTGGGTTGGGGCAAGCCCGGAAACACTGGCCCGCATTCGGGGTCTTTCCTTACGTACTGAAGCCCTGGCAGGATCGGCACCACGGGGACCTTCAGCCGGCAAGGATGCCCAGTGGGGCAAAACCATATTGGCACGGGAAAAAGAAGTTAGGGAACACAAACTGGTCATCGAAAGCATCCACCGCAGACTTTCCTCGGTCGGAGTAACTTCCCTGCACGAAGGACTTCCCCGGTTACTCCGGCTAGCCAACTTGCAGCATGTCCGTACCCCGGTACAAGGAAAACTCCCGGATGGCTTGCACCCCTTTGAAGTTTTGTCAGCCCTCCATCCCACCCCAGCGATGGGTGGAACCCCACGCCCCCCTGCCCTAACCAAACTCGCGGAAATTGAAAAAGCTCCCCGCGGACTTTATTCTGGGGTGGCGGGATGGATGGATTCACGGGGAAGGGCAGAATTTATTGTACCCATCCGCTGCGGCAGGATACAAGAGCATGCCCTCACCCTCTATGCGGGTGCCGGCATTGTGGATGGCTCCATTCCCCGAAACGAAAAACATGAAACGGACTGGAAACTCCAAGCCATGCTTGAAGTCATCACTGGAAGCCCTAATCTTCCGGAGTGAATGACCTCATCATCCAAGCAGACAGCTGAAGCAAATTATCTTTGGGGACATCTCATTGCCCAAGGTCTTGCCGACCTGGGAATCACCACGGTTTTTTTCTCTCCTGGGTCCCGTTCCACTCCGCTGATTATTGGATGCGAAAAAGAGCAGAAGTTATCCTGTTTCCCTGTACTGGATGAAAGATCTGCTGCTTTTTTGGCCCTTGGACATGCCAAAAGAACCCGGCTACCTGTTGCCCTGATCTGCACTTCAGGCTCTGCCCTAACTCATTGGTTTCCCGCAGTCACGGAAGCATCATATTCCGGAATTCCTCTTTTTCTTTTGTCGGCGGACCGTCCGCCTGAATTGCAGGAATGTGGTGCAGGACAAACCATCAACCAGTCCGAATTGTTTGGTTCCTTTGTTCGAGGGTTTCACCAAGCCCCCGTTCCTTCCTTGGAGAAGGAAGCCATCAGCGAATTACAAGGAATCCTGCAAACTGCTTATTCTCAATCCACTGGCCGGGCTGCAGGACCGGTGCATCTTAACTTTTCCTTCCGTGAACCACTCTGGCCAACTGATGGATTTGCTCTCAACCTCCCAGATTTTCCTCCGCTATCTCCTTCTCCACTTTCTGAAAAACCCAAACTTCGCGAGTGCCTGGATGCGGTAAAATCGATGAAGCCTCCATCCCGACCTGTGGTGATTGCTGGGCTCAATACCCCTTCCTCGCTTCCGCAAGTGTTCAATGAAATACCCATCTTGTGTGATTCGCTTTGTGCATTGCGTGAGGCTGATCATCCTGCCCGGATTCTCAGGTTCGAAAATCTGCTCAGATGTCCTGAATTCTGCAAATCTGTAAGCCCTGACCAGTTCATCCTTTTGGGATCCTTGCCCACTTCCAAGACTTTGAGAACTTGGATAGAAGAAAGCGGTGCCCCCAGACTGGTGGTGGAACCGAGTGGCAGAAAAGTCGATCCGCTCTGTGGGACAAGCCAATCGACCACACTGAACTTTGATCAGTTAGATAATATCCCTCTTGCTTCACCTGAACAGGGTTGGCTGGAAACATGGATCCATGCAGAGCAATCTGTGGAAAAAAAATTGAGTCAGGCATTTCTGGAAATACCTTGGATACACGAGCCCAAAATAGCCCGCATACTTTCTGAATATCTGCCGGCAGGCTCTCAGCTCTACTGTGCAAACAGTATGCCGATACGGGATCTGCAGTGGTTTTGGCAACCTGGCAAGCAAATGAGAAAGCTCTGGGGTGCCCGCGGCGTAAATGGGATTGATGGAACGCTGGGCACGGCCCTGGGACTTGCCCATCAAAGCGATCAGCCCACTTATCTTCTCACCGGGGAACTTGCGTTCCTTCATGATTCCAATGCTCTTCTTTTTGCATCCGAACTGATTGGTTCCCTCACCATCATTCTCATCAATAATCAGGGAGGGGGGATTTTTGAAAACCTCCCCGTGGCAAACCTTCCGGAGTTTGAGAAATGCTTTGCCACTCCTCAGTCCTGTGATTTTGCCAAGCTTTGTTCAGCCCATGCGGTCGAATATCTACACAACGAGGGCGAAAAGGAGCTCATCGCCCATATTATTAACCCACCCAGGCAAGGGATCCGGGTTATTGAAATTCGAACAGATCGTAAAGCAGACCGGGAGGTTCGGCAGCGTTTATTGTCGCTCACTCCATAATTCCGTCCTTATGCCCGAACTTGCAGAAGTTGCCTTTGCCTGCTCTCTTTGGAATGCTGGGCTCAATCAAAGAATAAAAGCCGTATATACTCACCCCACCTCAAGAGTCTACCGCGATGAAAACCGTCCGTTCATCCATGAGCACATAGTGGGCAAAACTCTCAAAGGATCAGAAACCCATGGCAAACAAATGCTCTTCTCGTTATCAGGAAACTGCTGGCTTGGCCTGCATCTGGGCATGACCGGTTGGTTGTATGTTGAGGAGAAAAATTATACCCCACTCAAACATGATGCCCTGGTTTTATTTCAGGCAAAACAAGCCTTGGTTTTCCGTGACCCCCGGCAATTTGGACGCATACGTATTGAAAACGGAAAACAACCACCTGACTGGTGGACGGACCGCCCAGTCTCCATGCTCTGCCCTGCCTTTAGCTTCGAGATACTTTCCCATGCCTTAGAGCGGCACCCCAAGCGTCCACTCAAGGCATTATTACTGGACCAAAGATATTTTCCAGGTATGGGCAACTGGATGGCGGATGAAGTGCTTTGGCGTGCTAACCTTCACCCAGATTGCCGTTCGCCCATGGTGGCAAAGAAGGAACAAAAAAAACTTTTCCTGCAGATTCTTTTTGTGGTTCAGGGAGCGGTGAAATCGGTAGGGACAAAAGGAGGGGATCCCCCCGCCAAGTGGCTATTTCACCAAAGATGGAAAGACGGCGGAACCTGCCCAAAATCCGGAGCGCCGTTGATTCGGGAAGAAATTGGCGGACGGACGAGTTGCTGGTCTCCCACTTTACAAAAGCTCCGCAAATAAGTTTCGTGCAGTCGTACAATCTTTGGTGATCTGAGCGGACAATTCCTCCACGGCTGCGAATTTCATCTCTGGTCGGAGAAAAGTGTTCAATTGCATTTCCAAAGGCGCCCCTTCTCTCCAGATGGAAACATCAGGCTGTTCTAGACAGTGAATTTCCAGGAGCGGGAACGATACCTGACTCTCCAAAGTCGGCCGAAGCCCATAATTGGCGACCGCAGGCATTTCCTCACCCGTATTTGTCTCCTTCACCCGACCTGCATAAACCCCTAAAGCTGGTCTTGCCTGAGGATTCCACTCCAGGTTCAGGGTGGGAAAGCCAAGAGTTCGCCCCAGTGATTTTCCGGAAATCACCTTACCCTTTACCGTGTAGGTTCTTCCCAGCATTTGATTGACCTCGGTGATTTTACCATCCGATAGAGCATGTCGAATGCGTGAGCTGCTCACCGGCGATTCGTTCAAAACCAGGGACTGGGCAACCCGTACTTTTACCCCGTATACCTTCCCCATCTCCTTGAGTACCGCAGAATCACCCATTCTATTTTTCCCAAACCGGAAATTTTCACCGACTGAAACAGATTGTAAGACCGGGATCTGCTCCTGGAGGTAGGGCAAGAACTGCTCTGCCTCTAGGCTGGATAAAAGTTGGTCAAAGGGCTGTAAAATGACCGCATCCATTCCGGCATCCAGCAGGTTTTGGGCTTTGTCCAACGAGGGCATCAGTAAGGGTGGTTCCTTACCGGGACGCAGATAACTTGCCGGATGCTGAGGGAAACTCAGGGCAACTGAAGTGCCCGAGCAAGACTGGGCTTCCTCTATGGCTAGATCGAGGACCTTGCGATGACCGCAGTGCACTCCATCGAACATGCCCACGGCAAGGCACACTCCCTTTTCCCATTTGTTGCCAAAGTTGACAATCGAGTCAAAGACTCGTTCCATCATCAAAGAACATGGGTTGGCACCGCTTCGCAGACTGGTATGAGATGTTTTTGTACTTCGCCCAGAGGAACCTCATTAATCTGCTCAAGGGTTAGTGATTGAGAAACTTCAAACTGATCAATTTTAGTCCGCCTTAAGCTTTGCAAATGGGCCCCACAACCTAACCGCTGCCCTAAGTCATGAACAACGGTACGCACATAGGTACCTTTGCTACAGTCCATAAAAAATTTACCAACGGGAGATTCCCAGTTCTCCAGTTTTAATTCATTGATTCGGATAAAGCGGGGTTCTCGCTCCACCGTCTTCCCCTTTCGGGCCATCTTGTACAAGGGCACACCATCGATCTTTTTGGCAGAAAACATCGGGGGAGTCTGGTACTGGTCACCCAAAAATCCTGCCATTTCTTTGAGCATCATCTCTTCAGTCAATCCATCTGGTAATGGTTTTTCCGCGACCACTTTTCCGTCCGCATCCTGACTGTCGGTTTCCACGCCCAAAAGAAAAGTCCCCTCATATGCCTTATCCAAACTGATCAGGAACTGGGAAACTTTGGTTGCCTTTCCCACGAGCATGATCAGCAGTCCGGTGGCTAATGGATCCAAGGTGCCGGCATGTCCAATTTTTTTCATCCTTAATTTCCGGCGCAACCTATCCACCACATCATGAGAAGTGATACCCTGCGGTTTATCCACCAGCAAGATGCCTTCGAAATCAATATCCTGTCTCGTACTCATCCTAACTGATGTTTGCCTGCCAACTCAAGGTGCCTACCAATCGCATCCACCAACGAAGGGTAAAAATGATCAATGGTACCATCCACATTGAATCCTGCAGCACAGGTATGCCCCCCACCGTTAAACTCTTTGGCCAATAGATCGACCCTTAAATTCTCATCTTTTGCCCGGAAACTCCCCTTGATTTTGCCGTTTCGTTCTTCCAATAGTACCCCGATTTCCACACCATCCAAAGAGCGGGCATAATCAACAAAGTTTTCTGCATCCTCGGGCTTGGTGCCAGTTTCCGTGTAATACTTCCCCATGATTGAACCAATGCATACACGGTTATCATATTCCATTTGAAAACTGGCAAGGAAGCGCTGGAGCAACTGAATACGACCTGGTTTTTCTTTCTCGTATAACTCATGGGCAATTCCCGATGGGTTTGCCCCTGCTTCACAAAGCATCCGGCAGACTTCAAAGACGGAGGCATTGGTAGCCGAGTAGCAAAATTGTCCCGTATCCGTACAAATCCCAAGATACAGTGCTTCCGCCGTGGTTTTATCCACCTGATATTTGGAGTCAAAAAAGAACTTGGCTAAGATTTCCCCGGTTGCACAGGCATCAGGAAGAATGAAGTTATTCTCCCCGTATTTGGTGTTGGATACATGGTGATCAATATTGAGATCAACCTTGGAGAAGCGATTAATCAAGGCATCCCCCACCCGTTGATGATCCGCACAATCTACGGTGATCACCTGGTACTCGCCATCAGCAACCTGATCCGGGGGGAAAAACGGGGTATCTCCCACAAATTTTTGCAGGGTCCGGGGTATGGGGTCTTGATTGACTGCCCGGGCATCTTTCCCCAGAGCCAGTAAAGCACGGGTAAGAGCAACTTGGGAGCCGATGCAATCTCCGTCGGGACGCCTGTGCCCAAGCACCAGGACAGGAAGATCATTAAGGTTGGAAATTGCCTCAGCAAAGTCGGCAGATTGTTTAAGAAATACAGGCATTAAATAAAAATTAAAGGCTGTTTATATCACATGTATAAGGGCAGGAAAAGCTTGGAACTAGTTTCCTGCTTTCACTAGAAATCCATCTTCATCCACCCCTACCTTTGGTAGAATTTCTGGTTGTTTTATCCCATGTAAAACAAAATCCTTCCCATTGATGGTATAAGAATACCCAGGTAACATTCTCCCCAAAGTTCCCTCCTTGCATCCTAGTTGAAGATGATTCCCGTTTCTTTCGTCTGGGAATTGCAGGGCAACGAGGCCATTTTGTGCAGTGGCAAATCCTTGAACCAGATGAGGTTTAACGTCTATTTCCTGGGCGATCGCCTGCCAACTACCGTCCTTATTTTGCTCAAAACCAAAAGGGGAAAGCAAAGGGAACCAGGGAAACCATTGACCCATCCAGGTTGCATCTCCCTGGCAGATGAGCAACTTCTTATGATCAAGCAGGTTGGTCTGTTTTAAACGCATCCAATTCACCCAAGGCAATAGAACCGGCTGATTCTTTTTATTCATCACTTCCCTGACCCTTAATATCCATTCATTAAATGGTGCTGGCAGGTCGATTTTATGAGATTTAAGATTTTGCAAAAAATGCCATCTGGTTATTTCGGTTCCATGCTGATCCCGAAAAAGAATTCCTGTGGTAGATCGAAAAATTTGTTTTTGTAAGGACTGAGAAACTTTTGGGTGATTTTCGATTCTTAGGTTGAAGGCATCCCGCCCCAACCCCAACACCGCCTGCCTGACCGTTTCTGGTGTCGCCTGATCCGGTTGAATGGAAGGACCCACGCATACCGATACCCCGTAGGGAAAAGACTCCGGAGTTTTCTTAAAAAAACGGCCTCCCTTGTTACTGTATACGCTACCCCAGACTCCGTCTAGAAAGGTGGGAATAATCGGCACCCGGGCGGATTTTGCCAAAAGTATGGAACCTCCCATAAACGGTAGGGTAACCCCGATTCTCGAAATTCCACCCTCTGCAAAAAGACACAGCGGTATTCCTGTTTTCATCCGTTTGATCGATTGCTTTAAAGAAGCCAGTGAGTTGGTGGATGAAACCGTCAAGGTATCGGTAAGCTGGAAGACCGCATTCATGAATCTGGATTTGGATAATTCCTCATGTGCCAAATACCGGACTTTTCTGGGAAATGCGGCTCCGATGAAAACAGGATCCGCATAGGATAAATGGTTACTCACAATTAATGCCCCCCCCCGTTCTGGGAAGTTTGACATTCCCCTAGCCTCAATGCGGTAGAAAACTCTCAATAGCATGTGAAAGAAGGATCGGAGCAGATCCTCAAACAAAATGATGACGACAACCACGGTCAGTAATCCGAGCGGGAAGATTAAGATCAAAATTTCAACCTTAGCTTGGATTCCCAATCCATTGGCAAACCAGGCATGGATTCCGATTAGGGCAATCCCTCCCAGTTGGGTAAGTAAATTAGAAGCAGCCAAAACCCGGCCCCGCTCATTCGGCTCTGCCTGATCCTGTAAATATCCATTTAGAGGAACAAAAAAGAGAGCACCAAAAAAACCTAGGGATGCACAGCAGATTTCGAATAAATTCCCAAGAGGATGAAAAAAGTAAATTCCTACTAGACTCGCTGTCATACCAAGGAGTCCCAGAGGACTGAGTCCGATCTCGACTCTTCCCTTATTTAAATAAGCCGCAAACAAGGCTCCTCCCATAATGCCAATACCAAGTAAGAGAAACCAGAAACCATAAAGGCTGCCCATGCCTACATTTCCTTCAGTCACCTCTCCGGACAGTCTGACTAGGACCAAATAAAAAAATCCACCCACTGCCCAGAAACAGGCATCCCCCAAGGCAGACCAACGAAGCCGGGGGTTGCTCAGCAAATTCCTCAAATCCTGAAAATGTCCCCAAAAGAGACGGGGGCGGAAAGACTCGTGACTGGTAACCCCAGTGGAAGGAGTGGACAGGTTTATCACCCATGAAAACAATGCCAGTGCTATGATGAGCATTGTGATCTTGTGTGCGGCCCCCCACCCCCCACTACCAGTCACAAATCCATCGAATAAAACAGCCCCGGTAAAAGCACCGCCCAAAATTCCCACAATTGAAAGCATTTCCATCCATCCAACCGCTTTGCCCAATTTTTCATAACCTACCATTTCCTTGAGGATGCCTTTTTTGGCCGGAGACAAGAAAGTGGACTGGGTGGAAAGCAGGAAAAATCCAAGCAAAGAAACGGGAAGAGATTGCAAGGATATGCCAAGGAGAATTACCACCAGTCCGAAGAGCTGGGAAAACAGGCTGACTCCAATAACTTGCCTCTTAGAAAACCGGTCCGCAACCCACCCAGCCAATGGAGCAAACAGGATAAAAGGAAGAATCAAAAGCAGCGAAGCCCATTGATTGATCTGGTCCATACTTTCCTTCCCGAATTGATAGGCAGCCAACACCGGCAGAAATGCTTTCACCGCATTATCATTAAATGCTCCAAGGGTCTGGGCACACAACAAGGGAATGATTCGAGAGAAGGTATACTTTTGACAACTCATGCCCGTACGGGAGGAATAATCATAAAAAAACCTGTGATCATTTTTACTCTTTTATCTCCAATTTGAGATTGATGAAGATAGGAAAAGCACAGAATGTCGAGAAATGAAGCCATTTATTGTAATTTTTCCGGTTATTTTATTTTGCTGCCTACTATCTGCCAAGCGGCCCAACATACTCTTTATCTTTTCAGATGATCATGCTTACCAGGCCATTTCCGCCTATGGGTCTAACCGGAACCAGACACCCAACCTCGATCGACTTGCCAACGAAGGGATGCGCTTTGACCGTGCCTTTGTTACCAACTCTATCTGTGCTCCCAGCCGGGCTGTTGTCCTCACCGGCAAGCATAGCCACCTCAATGGTCAACTGACCAATGGGGAGACCTTTGATGGCTCTCAACAGACCTTTCCTAAACTCCTCCAAAAAGCAGGCTACCAAACCGCACTCTTTGGAAAGTGGCACCTAAAAAGCAGTCCCACCGGGTTTGATTTCTGGGAAGTTCTCCGCGGACAGGGACCCTACTACAACCCGCTTTTCCTCACTTCAAATGGAAATAGAAAAATTACCGGTTATACCACAGATATTATAACCGACCGAACCCTGGACTGGCTCAAAAATGAGCGGGATAGCGATCAACCCTTTTTCCTTTGTTCGTGGCACAAAGCACCCCACAGGAACTGGTTACCGGCACCCAAATATATGAGCAAATATGATGATCAGGATGTTCCGGAACCAGCAACCCTTCGGGATGATTATCAAAACCGCTTATCCCCCGCATCCACCCAGACAATGACCATTGGTAAACATATGCGGGACGAACATGATTTTAAACTAACCCCGCCCAGGGAGTTAAATGATGAACAGAAAAAAATCTGGAATGCTGCCTATGAGCCAAAAAATAAAGCTTTCCGTGAGGCCGAGTTAGAAGGAGATGATTTGCTCAAATGGAAATACCAGCGTTATGCCAAGGATTACCTTAGGTGCATCGACTCGGTGGATGAGAACATTGGCCGCCTGCTTGATTATCTCGACCAAAGTGGATTGGCCGAAAATACCATTGTGGTCTATTCCTCCGATCAGGGTTGGTACTTAGGAGAACATGGGTGGTATGATAAGCGCTGGATGTATGAGGAATCATTCCGCACCCCGCTCTTGGTTCGCTGGCCGGGTTCCATCAAGGCGGGTAGTGTAAACATGGACCTCGTACAAAACCTGGATTATGCTCAAACCTTTCTTGAGATCTGTGGAGCAAATCAGCCCAATGATATGCAGGGCAGATCTATCGTTCCCTTACTTAAAGGAGAAACTCCCTCTGACTGGAGGAAATCAATCTACTATCAATATTATGAATTCCCTGGATACCACAATGTCCGCCGGCACTACGGTATGCGCAACCACCGCTATAAACTGATCCACTTTTACATGATCGATGGCTGGGAATTATACGACCTGGAAAAAGATCCCAATGAATTGGAATCTGTCTACGGCAAGCCTGACTACGAGCAGATTACGGCTGCATTGAAAAAGGACCTTTCGCGGCTCAGGGAGCAATATCAAGTCCCTCCAGATAATCGGCCCCTGCCCGCTAAAATTAAAAATTTGTATTAACTCAAGCCGCTGAAATTCTTTCAATTAACCGGGCAAGCTTGATATCCTTCTCGGTAACCTTACCTCCGGCATCGTGGGTATTGAGTGCAATCTCCACCCGGTTGTAGCAGTTGAAGATTTCAGGATGATGATCGGCCGCTTCTGCCTCATAGGAAATCTGCAGGATAAATCCCATCGCTTCGCGAAAACCAGCAAATTGAAAAGATTTTTTTACTTTATCTTCGCTCCATTCCCAGCCACTTAAATTAGCCAGCGATTGATGGATCTGTTCATTACTTAAAGGAGTGGACATTCTGCGAATTTGCTACCTGATGCTTTCCTCGTTGTCAATCGGTCCCTTAGCCGTTGAGATAGAAAGAGTCTCCATTCCCGATGAATCAGCTATCAACCGAAGAAAAAAGTAACCTCCCCCGCCATGTCGCCTTGATTATGGATGGGAATGGTCGCTGGGCAAAATCCCGCAAGATGCCCAGACTTTTTGGGCACCGTAACGGCGTGGAGAATGTTCGGGCTGTGGTCAATGCCGCCAAAGAAGTGGGTGTGCCCTACATCACTCTCTATGCCTTCAGTACGGAAAACCAGAACAGGCCCAAAGATGAAAAATCCGGTCTAATGAAATTATTGGAGGAATTTCTCAAGAAAGAACTTAGATCGATGATGGAGGACGGGATCCGCCTACGGGCAATCGGGGATCTCAGCGGCCTTCCTCCTTTTGCCCGCCGCATTGTGGAAGACACCATTGAGCAAACCAAAGGGAACAAGAACTGGAACCTGACCCTGGCTCTCAATTATGGCAGTCGGCAAGAGGTTCTCCACGCAATCGCCAGATACGGTCAGGACAATCCATCCTCAACGGGTGTTCCCTCTTGGGAAGAATTTTCTCCCTACCTTCAGACGGCTGGTCTTCCCGACCCTGATCTCATCATCCGCACCTCGGGCGAATTCCGCCTCAGTAACTTTTTGCTTTTACAGGCTGCCTACGCAGAGATTTTTGTATCCCCTTTGCACTGGCCTGACTTCGGGCGGGATGCATTTCTGGACGCTCTCGGAAATTATGCCCGCCGGGAGCGCAGATTTGGGAAAACTAGCGAACAAATCCAACAACCTGCTCACTTATCATGATTTTAAGAACCTTTGCCACGATTATTCTCTGGGGATTGCTCGGGGGCATCGTTTACGGCCTCAAAGAACCGGGCGCGATGTGGATCCTAAACTTCTGTGCCACCCTCACGCTTTTCGAAGTGTACACCATCCTGGGTAGAATTGGATTTGCCGCCAACCGTATCACAGGCCTGGTAACGGGTGCCTGCATGATTCCCATTGCTTTTTATTTCCCGGGAGCCGGCATTGACGCCCTCGCCGTGGGAGCCCTTTTTTCCTCCGCGGCCTGTGTGGTTTTTCCCCAGGATCAGCGCGGACTTTATGTTAAACGTCTGTTACCCACTTTTTTCGGCCTGCTTTTCGTCACCTTTCTCTTGCATTATTTCGTTCGTATTCTCCGCTTAACCGACATACCGCAAAGTCCCGAACAAATTGGCTTTGGATTATTTTTCTGTCTTTGGATTGTGCTTGTTGCCAAATTTAGCGACATCGGGGCATTACTTGTCGGGAAAACCATTGGCCGCACCAAAATGGCTCCCTCTATAAGCCCAGGTAAAACTGTGGAAGGATTGCTGGGTGGTCTGGGTGCGTCTGCAGGAATTGGTGCCTTGATTCCATGGCTAGCCAATACTCACCTTTCCCATTTGTTCGATTTTGGCACTTGGTCGTTTGACGCATCCCAAGGGGCATGGTGGGGTCTAGTCATTGCAGTTGTTTCGGTGATTGGAGATTTGATTGCATCTGTGCTCAAAAGGCTGGCTGGCATGAAGGATTCCGGTGGGGCCATCCCAGGAATCGGCGGCCTACTTGACCTAACCGACAGCTTGATCCTATCCGCCCCAACGGGGTATTTCATTATTTTGTGGCTCCATCCATGAGTTTTCCTAGAAAGCTCGTCTTGCTCGGCGCTACCGGGTCCATTGGGGGAAATTCATTGCGGGTAATTCGCAGGCACCCAGACAAACTTAAACTTATCGGTATTTCTGCATTCCAAAATGGCGAAAAACTGGGGTCTATAGCCCGCGAATTTGGGGTTAAGAAAATACATCTTTCTCAAACTCCATCCAACATCCCTGAGCTTCCGAACGGGACTGAATTTACCAGCGGTGCAGAAGCCCTACTGGATCTAGCTTCGTGGGATGAGGCAGACATGGTCTTGGTGGCAGTTGTTGGAGCAGCTGGTCTGCCTCCAACATTAGCGGCTCTTGAGGCAGGTAAAGACGTGGTTCTTGCCAACAAGGAGTCCCTTGTGGTGGGTGGATCATTAGTTATGGAAACCGCAAATCGAACTGGTGCACGAATTTTGCCTGCGGATAGTGAACATAATGCGGTATTTCAGTGTATCCAAGGACAACCCCAAAAATCGTTAGATTCCTTGGCGCTGACCGCATCGGGCGGACCTTTCCGTAACTTGCCTTTGGAAGAATTGAGCAAGGTAACACCTGAAACAGCACTGAAACATCCCAACTGGATCATGGGTCCGAAAATTACCGTAGACTCTGCAACCATGGCCAATAAAGGTCTTGAATTAATTGAGGCTAAGTGGCTCTTTGATTTGCCCCCAGAAAAACTTCATGTCCTTATCCACCCGCCCAGTCTTGTCCATGCGATTGTTAAGTTTAAGGATGGGTGCTGTCTTGCCCAAATGTCCCCCCCTTCGATGACCTTTGCCCTGCAGAATGCAATGCTTTACCCAGAGCGGCATACCGGAGTGGATGAGGGACTGGACCTTTCCGCAAGTCTGGATCTTTCTTTTTCTCCACCCGATATGGAACGCTATCCCTGTTTAAAACTTGCAATTCAAGTGCTTCGAGACGACGGGTCCGCCCCCCTTGTTTTCAACGCTTCAAATGAGGTTGCGGTTGAGGCATTTCTAGCGAATCGGATTGGCTTTGAGTCGATTTCAAGCATAATTGAGCATTCCTTGAATCTTTTTGAACACCGTTCCTTCTCTACGCTCGATGATTTGCTTTATCTTGATGAAGAGGCACGCTTGCTGGCAAAGCAAGCGATTGTCAAATTTGCGTAAAGCCAACTGATTTCATTTTATGACTATGCTTTATGATATCGCTTTTCTTTTTGTCGCCTTATTTGCCCTTGGGTTTACCATTTTCATACATGAACTTGGGCATTTTTTAGCTGCCCGACAGCGTGGTTTGATCATCACTCGGTTCTCCATAGGTTTTGGCCCAAAATTGTTTGGTTGGACCCGGAATGGAGTTGAATACCGACTTTCTGCCATCCCATTTGGTGGGTATGTCGCACTTCCTCAACTTTCTGACATGGGGCGTTTAGAGGGAAACGAAGGCAAAGACGGGGACAAGGAGGGATTATCTGAAAAGAGAAAATCGGCATGGGATGATTTCGATGAGGAAGACGAGCCTCCTGAAAACAAGCCTTTACCCAAAATTACCTACTCTGATAAAATGATCGTAGGGGTTATGGGGGCTGTTTTTAATGTTCTGCTTGCATTTGCCCTTTCCTCAATCTTGTGGTTTTTCGGGTACGATGTTACGGATGCCCAACTAACCACCAAGATTGGTTATGTAGCTGATACTGTGGAACGATGGAACCCCCTAGTTAATGAGGGTGAGGAGGTTACATCCCCCGCTAGAAAAGCTGGACTCCTTGAGGGAGACGAAATCTTGGCAGTAGACGGATCGCCCGTGGATGATTTCATGGATATTCAAAACCGGATCATCACTGGCAAGCAACAAACTGCTCAAGGAAGGAGGCTACTTAATTTAACTGTGCTCCGAAATGGGCAGGAAATAAAACTTGAAGTTTATCCTGAAGTCTGGGGATCTGAAGAGATCAGAGTGATTGGCATAGGCCCAAAGGAAACTTTTTTCATCGGAGAACTGACCCCCAATATGCCTGCAGAGCAAGCTGGGCTAAAAGTTGGTGATCAGCCTATTTCCATGAATGGCGAGGAGATACATTCTTTCTCTCAACTTGTCCATATGCTTGATAAGGCCGATAGTAACCAAAGTGTTTCATTGACCTTACGGCAAGGAGGGGAAAGGGGTCCCAAACGCACCTTTGAATTGATTCCCGTGGAAAAGGAAATCTCCATAGGAGGCATTTCAAGCCTTCGGAAAATGATCGGATTCCGGCCTGAATTTAAAATTGTAACCACTTATCCGAATCCACTCACCTTGATTTACAGCAGGGTAAAGGAAATGTATTTAACCCTTACCGGATTGGTGAGCCCGGCATCCGATGTAAAACTTCGCAACATGAGCGGTCCGGTTGGAATTGTGAACCACCTAAGCGTATTTGCCAAAATTGGTTTTAAAAAACTTTTGTGGTTTGTCGTTTTTATCAATGTGAACCTAGCTATCCTTAACCTTTTACCTATTCCTGTTTTAGATGGTGGGCACATGCTTTTTGCCACCATTGAAAAATTGCGAGGAGAACCCCTGCCCCTTGCATTTTTGGAAAGAGCCCAAATGCTTTTTGTTGCATTACTTTTTTCTTTCATGCTCTACGTCACCTTTTTCGACGTCCAGAGGATCTTACCTTTCTAACCGGAAAGCTTTCTTTTATGAGCGTGGCGACTCACTACTGTGTCTCGCGGTTTAATCCGACTCGAAGAAACACTAGAGAAGTAAAGATTGGCCAACTTGTTATAGGTGGCAATCAACCTATTCGGGTTCAATCCATGACCACAACAGATACCATGGATATTCAATCCACGGCTCGACAATCAATCGAGCTAGCGGAAGCAGGTTGCGAAATCGTACGAATCACCGCACCAAATGTTAGGGCTGCGAAAGCTTTAAAGGAAATCGCAAAAGCAGTGAGGGCTGCAAAGGTTGAAGTCCCCTTAGTCGCAGACATTCACTTTTTGCCGGAAGCGGCAATGGAGGCAGCCATGTATGTCGATAAGGTCAGAGTAAATCCCGGAAACTTTGCAGACAGAAAAAAATTTCAGATTCGTGAATATTCTGACACCCAATACGAAGAGGAACTCGAACGACTGCACAATGCATTCAGCCCTCTCGTAAAAAGATGCAAGGAGCTTGGCAGGGCGATGCGCATCGGGACAAACCATGGATCGCTTTCAGACCGTATTATGAATCGCTATGGAGACTCTCCCCGTGGAATGGCCGAGTCCGCTCTTGAATTCCTTCGTATTGCCAGGTCCCAGAATTATCATGACCTGGTATTATCGATGAAGTCAAGCAACCCAAAGGTAATGATTGAAGCCTACCGTCTCGTGGTTTCCTTAATGGAGCAAGAAGGAATGGATTACCCCCTCCATCTTGGAGTTACTGAAGCTGGCGATGGTGAAGATGCTCGTATTAAGAGTGCGATTGGGATTGGCTCCCTGCTTCTCGATGGATTGGGGGATACCATTCGCGTCTCTTTGACTGAAAATCCGGTCGCTGAAATTCCAGTCGCCCGCGATCTCGCCCATCGTGCCCATAACTGGTGGCAATCAGATAAGTGTGATCTAGACCAACCCATCGAATTTATAAATCCATTTGCATACCAAAGACGACCCTGCAAGGCCGTCTGCCTCGATTCAAAAAATTTGTTCGTGGGAGAAAAATACCCTCCCTCTGTCTTGGCTTCCGCGAACCTTGATCTAAGCAAGGTCGAGGAGATTGTTCAAGCAACAGCCCGGTCACAATCTGGGGCAAAGGATGCTCCCATCGAAGGATTAATTATTGCCTTACAGAACGATGAGGAACTACCAAATTTAGAAATTTTGCGCTCCTCTCTTGTGGGTGCTGTTTCATTGATCGTGGTAGACGATTACCGAAATGATCCTTCCACAAATCTGCCCGAATCCAAGATTCCTTCCCCTCCTCTGCTTTGGCATGCAGCCAGGGTTCATGACGAAGTTTCAGATATGGCACGCTTTCTTGCTCACTGTGACCTAGCAGGTCATCGCCCCTGCATCTCTCTTCCTGGAACAAAAATCACCCCGGGAGTTGAACTCCTTCTTGGAGAAACAGCGAACACACCAGTTGTCACGCTGAAAGAAGACTCTCAGTGGAATAACCCCGTTGCTGGTTACCGGGCACTCGTAAGTAATATGAAGATAGCAGGTTTATCGTTACCCCTGTGGATCCGCAACACTAGGTCCAGCCTATTTACGAAGCACCATTTTTTCTCAAGTCTTCTGCTCGACTCATCTATCCTTTCCGGTTCTTTACTTTGCGATGGCATCGGAGATCTTATCTCCGTCGAACATACGGGTGAACTCGATCGTAACCGTGCACTTGCCTACAATATTCTGCAAGGTGCCCGTGCCCGTATATCCAAAACTGAATTCATTGCTTGCCCAAGCTGCGGGCGTACCTTGTTTGATTTACAAAGCACCACCCAACTAGTTAAACAGGCAACTGGTCATCTAAAAGGCGTTACTATAGCGGTTATGGGATGTATTGTGAACGGACCCGGGGAAATGGCAGACGCAGATTTTGGTTATGTTGGCTCCGGTCCCGGTAAAATCGATTTATATATTGGCAAGAAAAGGGTTAAATCTGCTATCCCTCAAAAGGAGGCGGTTGACCGATTGGTCGATCTCATTCAAGAAGAAGGAAGATGGATCGAAGCCTGATTAACAAGACACCCGACCTTTCCACCCTAGACAATTCGCTTAAGGAACGGGTGCTGACGGGACACAATGCGGTCTTAATGCAAGTTGACTACTTCCGCTCAAACTTTGGCCTTGCACAAAGCAAATGGAAAAGTGACGGGACACGGGTTACAGAGGTTGACGAAACCATATCAAAAGAATTGTTCGCCTATCTTCAAAGATTTTTCCCTGAAGATGATTTTTGCTCTGAGGAGTCTGCCGAAACCTCGACCCCCCATAACCTGACTGGTGAATTTGCTTGGATTCTTGACCCAGTAGACGGCACGAACAATTACGCAGTGGGTGTCCCAGAGTGCGGAATCTCACTTGGCTTATTAAGGAACGGCGTTCCCGTGTATGGATTTATTTATGATTACGGACGGGACAATCTTTTACAAGGCGGTCCATCAGTGGGTTCGGTTGAAGGAGATCGTATCGTTCATGTATCCGAAAAATTGGTAAATGAAAAACTCACCTTTTGTATGCATTTTCCCATTCCCACCGCTGACTTGGATTTGCTCCGTGGAGTGCTGCAGGAATGGCGAATCCGCTGCCCTGGGTCAGCTGCTGTGGGCTTGGCAAATGTTGCCACTGGAAGATTGGACGGGTGCTTGGAATTTCGGGCAAAGCCATGGGATTGTGCAGCCGGTTATGCAATCTGCGAAGGAGCCGGAGCCAAGTTCCACTTTGTCAGAGACCCCGCCTTCCCGATGAAAACTTTCAGCCCATCGATGAAGCCCTGTCCTTTTCGGGTAGGATCTGATTACTTTCACAAACAAGTTTGCCTTGCTCTTGGAATTACCGAAGCCTCTGCTTAATTCCCCTTGACCGAATGGCTCTCCTTCGGTTTTATTTCAACCTTCCTTAAGCGGGCATAGTTTAGGGGTAAAACCCCAGCCTTCCAAGCTGGTGTCGACGGTTCGATTCCGTCTGCCCGCACCATTCTAAATTCCAAAATATCAATATTGGAGTGCTAAATTAACTGCTTTCTCGATCATTACCTCATGGGCTGAAATCCGGGTACAGAGGGATGCTTCGGATGGAGTCTCTATGGTGAAGTTTCTTCGCCCATGATTTTCAATCAAATAAATTGCTTCCGGTATACCATCAAGAGGTGGATTATTTCGATCGGGCCTTATAATCCCATTGATGGTCTCCCTTCCATCGATGGTTAGCCGACTGTCAATTGGCAATAGGCTCTGTGCAGTCATTAGAATTTCCTCAGCCCAAAACCCTGATTCAGCGTTCTGACATGGTTCGTATAAATAAATTCCATTGGCATCAAAATCTTCATGAAGGTTCAAGGATAGCCGGAATGTTAAGTTTTTGAGCCGTAAAATAATTTTCCCCAGCAAGGGGTGCATAGGATTTCCCCATAAACGGTTCAGATCCTCCCCATTCATATCTGCACGACAATTATTTATAAAACCCCACGGATTAAGGCAGGGGTAAATAACGATTGGAATGTGCTTAAATAAATCTGCATTTTTTTCAGCCCAATGAAGCATGCTCCAACATGGAGCAACCTCATCACCATGAATTCCTGCGGATAGATATAATCCGCTCCCTGCTTTTCCTTCACAATCATTACAAAGCTCATAGACAGGAAATTGATTGTATATTGTTACCTTTTTAAAACTAAGAGAATTTCGCTTGGCTAAAGTCTGCCACTTTTCAACAAGAATTGTGTAATCATGTGCAGAGTGATTTAAGATCATAGGTTTTCATCTAGCTTAAGATGATCCATTAGCCAACTTTCTAAAAGGGTGTTGGGTTGACCATGCACTCTAAAGGTTATTAAGTCATTGAGATGTCCCGTATTCTGAGCATGTTAACCGCGATCCTTTTAACATCATGCGGAGGGAGCGGAGTAACCGTCACAAAAAGTCAAACGGTTGAATATTTTTCAAAAGCCTTTAATCAGTCGAAAAAATGGTTCAGATCTACAGACGGTGAGGCAGTCTCGGAGGATGGCCCACCACCGCCTTCTCCTTTACAACCTTCAGAGCAGCAAGTCTTTCAAAAAAGAGCAAATCAAGACAACGCGCAAAGAATGTCGAAGCAAGACTATCAAAAGGCAATCTTGAGACTTCAGGATTCCATCCCGGAATTAGAAAAAAAACTGGGAAATAAACACATTGAAGTAGGCGAAACCTACTACACTCTAGGCTCTCTGCATTTTTTAAATAAGGAGCACAAAGCGGCAAAATCAGCTTTTAAGAATGCTGTGGAAATATTTTCTGCTCGGCTTGGCTCAGAACATCCCCGGGTTTGGAAATTGAAGGATAAAATAAATCAAATCAAGTAGCTATGGGATTCAAGTCCGTAAAAAATAAGTCATTAAATCCTCAAGTCTAAAAGGATTTGGGGTTTCCAAATCTTGTAAAACTAAATCTGCTCTGGAGAAATCGTGCTCTCGGGCAAATTCGCTAGGAGTAGCCACACATATCATTCCAGCTTCTTTGGCGGCAATCATTCCATGGGATGTATCCTCAAGCACCGCACAGAATTCTGGGGAAACACCAGATTTATTGGCTGCCATTATATAAACATCAGGTGCAGGTTTATGTCTTTGGGTTGATTCACCTCCGCAGAGACAGGCGAGTGACTCTAAGAAAGGTTCACCAAGGGCAGCAGCCAAAACTTTTTCGGCAGCCCACCCGACACAAGCCGTAGCAACCGCAATGGGAATTCCAGCAGCCATTATCTCATTTAAAAACCGTTTAATTCCCGGCCTTAGCTCAAGCGAACCATCCCTTAAATCCTTAGAAATTAATTCCACATAAAGTTCTGTCTTCCTTTGATATAACTCTGTTTTTACTTTGGCGTATTCCTGATCAGCTATATTCAGCCACCCAAATACCTCGCGGAATTTATTACCTCCCATGGTTTGGAGACGTTTAATATAATCCTGTTTGCTCCAAGTTTTATCGATCCCCAGCTCCTTGAACAAATGATTATATGCCTTCCTATGGTAATCCTCAGTCTCTACAATGGTTCCGTCCAGATCCGAAATGAACAGCTTTAATTTCATTCGTTTGAATTGCTTTGTGCACAAAGATCACGAAACCTGTCCATTCGTTCATTTCTTGAAATATCTAAATGGGTACCAGGCTCTATGGTGTGAGATATTTTAACAAGTCCTTCCGACATTTGCCCCACTCCTTTATTGTAATATCCCGCGGATGCTAATATCGCTGCTCCCATAGCAGAATTGGGATACTGGGGGACCATGATCGATCGCTGTAAAACATCAGCCCTAATTTTTAAACCAAGCAAACTAGACGCCGCTCCCCCAGTTGCAAAAATTCGATCTCCCACTTCCGCATCCAGCTCAGTTAATAGCTCATAGACCATTTTCTCAACGAAAGCCAGGCCCTCTAGACAACCAAGAAAATATTGGGGGTCGCTTGTGCTTTTTCTGTCTCCAAAAGGTATAAAGTTAGGATTCGAAAAAGGCAGCCTTTCGCCTTTACGGATTGATGGGTAAATGACTGCGGGAGTAAGTGAACTTTTTAAACATACTTGCTCAACCAAATTAATCTGGTCTTTAAACACATCCTTAACTATTTCGCCACCCGCATTTGATGCACCACCTGGCATCCATCCACCATCTGGGTGACGGTGGCAATAGATTCGATTCAGAGAATCGACTATTCTTTTCGATGACACTCCTTTGAAGGCAAGGGTTGTTCCAGTTGTAGTGGACCAATCTCCTATTTTACAGGCACCAGAAGCGTAAAATGCTGCATTTGAATCAGTGGCACCACTTACCAACAAGCAAGGCCCTTTCAATGACCATCTTTTTTTAAGTCTTTTTGAAATTTCTCCAATCACTTTTCCAGGAGCAACGACATCGGGCAAATTCACCCCTGAAATATTTGCGGACCATTTTCCTTCTTCCAGGTTAAATCCTGATTTCATCGCGTTCGTGAAATCGGTCGGTATATCAGCTCTGCCACACAACCAGGAGTTCAAAAAGTCTGTTGCGTGAAAAAAAAGTACTTCATCTGACAGTGAAAGATGTGTACTCATCCAAAATATTTTGGGTAAGGAAAAAGTAGGTGAACACTCTCCCCCAAAAATATTCTTACACAAATCGACTTCTTTAATTGATCGCATATCATTATGCAAAAGAGCGGGACCAACAGCGGACCCATTCTTTGCAACAGGCATTACTGTGCCCGAGGTAGAATCGACAGCTACTGCCAGAATATCACGGTTTTTATAATCTGAAAAAAGTTCATCGAGTGCATCCTCCAATATCATAATCCAATCGTTTGGATCTTGCTCAGACTCGCCGGGTTTGTTCGACAAATTCAACCGGGACAACGATCTTGCGACCTCAGCCAAAACGACGCCCCGTTCATTTACCACAATGCAACGAATTCCTCCGGTCCCCAAATCTAAGCCCAAAAAAGACACAACTTCATATTTAAAGAATGCATAAGATTGGCAACCCCAACCATGGGCATCAATTAACTAAAAAACTTGTATCAAAATTTGATTTTTTGCGTATCTGCACTTATTATATATTTGTACTATGAATAGAATAATCCATAATTCATTTGAACTTGGTGATGTAGTCGTTGAGAGGAATACTGGGAATGGAAAAAAAAGAGTTGGAGAAATTGTTTTTATTACCGATGGCAAAAAACCAAAATTAAAACTTCTGGAACTGACTCCGAGAAGTTTGACTCCAAAATTCAGTGGAAACTTCTCTAGGTTACGTTACTTCAGCTCTGCACG
>CALKMX010000016.1 GCA_938091675.1 uncultured Opitutales bacterium | reverse complement strand
TGGCAACTAGCTCAATTCGATCAGCAAGTGTTGCAACCTCATTGCGGATCAACTCAGCAACCCTGGTTTCAAAACGACCCGCAAAAAGGTCAAATGCAACTGCAAGCTCGTCCGCCCGGCAAGACTCATCGTCAAACATTTCTTTTAACTTTGCTTTCTTTTCAGAAGGATCCAACGAGGAATTTTTCGCCCACCCGACGACCAAACCTGGAATTTCATCACGCAAAACCTCAACTGCACCTTGCTCGTCCCCTACCAGGCGACGCACACAAGCACGCCGAAAACCAGCTTTTAAAGCTTCCTGAGGGGATGCAGGTGTAGGTGCAGCAGACATGACGGGATAATTGTGTAAAGCTAGCTTTGGCAGGACAACTTAATTCGAGATTAAACAGGAACGAAATTCCTGATCTGCCCTATCCACTAAATCATTTAACTCTTGGGATTGGAGTTTCATTTTGGAAGACAAAAAGTCCTGTAAATCATCTGGCAAGGGGGAAACAAATTGGTGATGGGACTGGGTATCTGTAAGGCACCTTCCATGAAGGGCTTGCCTATACATGCCTAATTTCTCAGCCCATTCACTTCGCCAACCAGTCGAGCAAAATTCGAGATAAATATTTTCGTCCTTACCGTAAAGCTTTTCCCCGACCAACGGGCAACCAATCCACTGGGCATGAACCCGAATTTGATGCTTTCTTCCAGTTATAGTAGCAACGGAACAAAAGGTGTACCCATCCCTCGATAATAGAGGGAAAAAAATGGTCTCTGCATATTTAGATTTATGACTTTTTTCAGTTACGCGTTGCTTTACATAAACCTCACTGTGCGGGTCATTCCCCAGAAAGGTGGAAACAGATTTCTGCTCGGTGATCGTTCCTTCTAAAATTGCCAAATAGGATCGCCTTACTGTTTTATGCTCAATCCCCTTCTGCCAATAACTTGCCGATTTGCGATTTTTAGCCAGTAAGACCACCCCACTGGTTTCACGGTCTAACCTGCTAGCAAGGTGTAAAGTTTCAGTACACAAATATTCTTTAGATGCACCCACTAGACTGGAAAAGGGTCCGTTTTTAGATGGATGGCAAACCAACCATCCGGGTTTATCAAGAACAAGGAGGTTTTCATCCTCAAACAATATCCATTGTTTAAAGTCTTCCAGGGTTACTAAAGGAGGTTCGGTTGAAATTGATTGGTTCAATGGAAATGTAATTTGGAGTGAATGGGATTGAAAAAATATTAAATAAAATTGGAGAAATTCAAAATCCTATGGTTAGGTAAAGCTTAGACTGTGCAATTATGCACAAAATTGTAACCAAAAATTAAAAACGCATATATGAAGAACAATCTGATTCTATCCGGACTTCATCTCTCCCTCAACGACGCCCATAAAGATGTCGTATCTTCGAAAATGGAGAAAATCTTCAAACACGAAGAAAAAATCATACGGGCTCGTATCGAGTTGGAGAGATCCGCGAAATCTTCATCCCACGAAAATGAGTTTGTGGCCAAGGGACACCTTGAACTCAAAGGGACAACCATCACTATTTCTTCCGCTTCTGACAATATTTTCAAATCAATCGATGACCTTGTTGATAAACTGGATCGTGGGCTCAGGCGCAGATCACGGCTCAAAAAGGTGAAAAGGAAACAAACTTCGTTGCAGGAATTACCCAACGCCGCTTAAGCGACGGTCTGCAACCCCTTACAAAAGCTCACCTCACGGGGTGAGCTTTTTTTATTTATAATTTGGCTGATAAAATTTCTTGGGTTTTTTGGACAATTTCACCAATAGGAGCGAGTTTTCCCATTCCAGTATAACCGCATGCCAGTTCCCCAACCACAGGATCGATAAATTGTACATTGCGTTCCTTCAACAGCTCGAGGTTTTTCTGGGTTGCTGCATGCTCATACATCTTCCCATTCATTGCAGGTGCAATCAGCACAGGAGCAGCAGTCGCTAAGTAAATCGCCCCGAGAAGGTCAGGGCACTGTCCATTTGCAAAATTGGCGATTTGATTTGCAGTAGCTGGAGCAACGAGAAAAAGATCTGCCTGATCCGCTAACTCGATGTGACCCGGTTGCCACCCAGTACCCTCATCCCAGAAAGAGGTAGCCACGGGATTACGAGACAGGGTGGATAAGGTCAATGGGGTGATAAAACGGATGGCCGAGTCTGTCATCACCACAAATACTTCTGCCCCAAGTTTACGCAACTCACTGGTCAGATCTGCAGATTTATACGCGGCGATGGAACCGGAAATTCCAAGCACAACCACTTTACCAGACAGATTGGGGGATGATAAGTCGGATGAATCCATATACTGCCCATATTAATAACCGAAACATTATCCACAACTACGATTTGTACCCGAATCTGGGGCAGAATTTATTAACACTTTTCAAGAAGGCCTAAAATCAATAAAAGGAATGCTTAGAAATGCAAAAAGCCCCAATAACTAAATATAAACCCTGGGGGGTAATTGACCTACCCCATCGTCAGTGGCCAAATCGAACCATTGACCAGGCTCCCCTTTGGTGCAGCGTTGATTTAAGGGATGGCAACCAAGCCCTGCCCATACCCATGGGGGTGAGGGAAAAGTTGGAGCTTTTCGAACTACTTTGTGAAATTGGCTTTAAGCAGATTGAGATTGGCTTCCCATCTGCAGCCCAGACAGAATTTGATTTTGCCCGTAAATTGATTGAGGATGACCTGGTACCGGATGGAGTTGCCCTGCAGGTACTGACCCAAGCCAGGGAGCACCTCATTCGAAGAAGCTTTGAAAGTTTACAGGGGGCAGAAAAAGCAATCATTCATGTATATAATTCCACTTCGCCCCTCCAACGGAGGGTAACATTTGGAATGTCCAAAGAGCAAATCAAGCAGATTGCAGTAGAGGGCGTATCGTTGGTAAAAAAACTCTTGCCGGAACTTCCAGACACGGAGGTACAATTGGAGTACTCGCCCGAAAGTTTTTCCGATACTGAAGTGGAATTTGCCTTGGAGGTTTGCGAGGCAGTAATGGATGCCTGGGAACCAACCGTACAAAATCCGATTATTCTTAACCTTCCTGCCACAGTTGAATTGTTCACTCCGAATGTTCATGCCGACCAGATTGAATGGTTCTGCGGAAATTTACGGGAGAGAGACAAAGCAATCATTAGTTTGCATACCCATAACGACCGGGGCACTGGCACTGCCGCCACCGAACTAGGCCTGCTGGCCGGTGCCGACCGGGTGGAAGGCACGCTCTTTGGCAATGGTGAGCGAACAGGCAACCTCGATATCGTTACCGTTGCCCTCAACATGTACAGCCAGGGGCTTCATCCAGAACTTAACTTTAGCCATATCGAACATATCCGGGAGGTGTATGAGAAAACAACCGGCATGACCGTTCACGAACGCCATCCCTACGGAGGAGACCTTGTGTTTACGGCTTTTTCCGGCTCCCACCAAGATGCAATCAAGAAGGGCATGGACTTACGCCAGAAGGAAGGTGACACGGATGATTTCCATTGGCAGGTGCCCTACCTTTCCATTGACCCCCGTGACATTGGGCGTTCATACGAGGCAATCATCCGCATCAACAGCCAGAGTGGCAAAGGAGGGGTTGCATATGTGCTCTCCCGGGAATTTGGATTGGATTTGCCCAAAGCAATGCACCCGGAAGTAGGCCTGATCATGAATGAAAAAGCAGATTCTGAATCCCGGGAATTAGCCGCCGCAGAAATTTACGAAACCTTCAAGCAGGAATATCTGGAAAAAGACATTCCTTTAAAACTGCTCGCCTACGAAACTCATAAAGTTTCCAGCGATGAAATTACTTGCACTGCCACGATTAAGCTTAATGAAGAATCCCTGGAGATTTCGGGTAATGGAAATGGCCCGATCAATGCATTTGTTCACGCATTGGAAGAAGCCGGCCTTAAAGATTTTAAACTTACCGATTACCGCCAACACTCGATTGGGGGTGGTTCGGCCACCGAATCTGCTGCCTTTATTCAGTTGCAAACCAAAGCCGGCAGGGTTGCCCACGGTTGTGGTATACATGCCAGTATAGAGAAAAGTGGCTTGCTCGCTCTGGTTAGTGCTTACAACCGGTTGCACTGAGTTGGTTATTTGCACGATGAATTGGTTACACAAAGTCTTTCCTGTTTTTATCCTATTTTGGAGCCTTTCCTTATACTCGAATGAGTTGGACGATCTCGAGAGCAGGATTGATCAGATGCTTAGGCGCTTGCACGAGGTAGAAACAAAAAACTCTCCTCCTTCCTCTCGTGCGGAAGTACCACCTGCTGTTCCTGTCATGCTGGAAGATGGGCTCCCCCACATCAATCTACCATCCCCTACCGGCACCAGCCCCCAAACTTTTAAAATAAATAACGAAGCGGCAAAGAGTTTAAACAGACTGGAAGGACGCATTGATGATTTGCTTAGGAGATTGGACTTAAGCGTAGATCTTCCCCAGCGACCCATTCCTGAGGAGGCACAAACAATTGGCCCATCATCGCTGCCCCTGGTAGAACTAGGGACGATCCAAAGTGAGCCTGCCAACTCGTTTGCTTTACCGGAAGACATAATGGACGAGGATTTCCAACCTCCCCCACTCCCCAAAAATCGTTTTAATTTTTACCTTGGATTCAGCATTCCCAACGA